>CAIVJV010000023.1 GCA_903906325.1 uncultured Gemmatimonadota bacterium | reverse complement strand
GTGATGCCGAGTGCGCCCGTCGCCGCGCCTGGTGCGCATGCGCATGGGACCGCGGTCGTGGCGGCGCGGCAGGCCCCGGTGCGGTTCCGCGCCCTCCCGAGCACCCCCGCGGCGGAGTTCGATCTCGCCTTCCTGGTGCCAGACGCGGTCGAGGCGGCCTCGGTCGAGGCGGTGCTCCGCGAGGCGGGGGGGGCGCTCCTCGAGCGGGTGGTGCTGTTCGACGAGTTCCGCGGGACGGGGGTGGCCGAGGGGTTCCGCTCCCTCGCGTGGCGCCTCACCTTCCGTCATCCCGAGCGGACCTTGAAGGAGAAGGAGATCGAGGGCCGACGACAGCAGCTCCTCACCGCGGTGGAGACCCGACTCGATGTCCGACCCCGTGTCGCCTGACGCCCCCGCCGCCACGGCCTTCCGTGAGCTCGAGCACCTCGTCCGGAACCTCGGCGAGGAGGTCGGGTCGTTCCGGAAGCGTGCGCAACAGGCGGAGGCGCGCCTCGCGGCGTTAGGGGCCGCCCCCGCGGGTGACACGAGCGCGGAGGAGCGCCTCTCGGCGCTGGAGGCGGAGAACGCGCGCCTGCGTGCCCGGCTGGCGGTCGCGACCGAGCGCACCAAGGCGATGCTCGATCGGGTGCGATTCCTGCGCCAGCAACATCTGCTCGGAGGCGAATCATGACCGTGCATTCGACCAAGGTCCGGATCGTGGGGGAGGAATACACGATCCGTTCGACCGTCCCCCCGGAGCAGACCGAGGCCGTGGCGGCGCATGTGGACGCGGCGATCCGAAAGGTCCTGGAGAGCCCGACGATCACCGATCCGGGGAAGGCGGCGATCCTCGCCGCGATGGCGATCACCGATGAGCTCTTTCGCGAGCGCGAGGCGCAGCGCGCGGTCGCGGCGCGCATGCGGACCCTGTCCGGGGAGCTCCGGCGCTGGCTCCCGCCAGGGAAGCGCGGCGAGTCGCTCGCAGGGGGCTGACACCTCATCCGTCGGCGCGGCCAGACGGGGAGCGCATCGTTTGCCATTTTCGTCGCTGCGGGGTACCTTGGGATGGTGAGCCCTGGGCGCGAACGCCCGTAGGTCTTTGTCCCGCCGCGAGTTACCCCTCCCGTCCCGCGCCCTTCGTCGGCGCCCGACCGGTCGGCGACCTGACGGACCGGAGCAGGGATCAGCGAGCCGCCGGCGCCTTCCTTCCTGATCCGCGGTGCGGTCCGGCCGCCTTGCAGATAGAGCGTCATCATGTTCCTCTCGTTGCCCATCGCGATCGCGATCGGCGCCGCCTGTGCGGTCGCCCTCCCGATCGCGTTCGTTTTCGGTCGCAAGACCGGCCGAGCCGCTGCCGAAGCGGCCCAGCAGGCCGCCGGGTCCTCCGCCGAGCAGGTCGCCAAGAAGATCCTCGGCGAGGCCGAGCGGGAGGCGGACGCCGCGCGGAAGCAGGCGGTCCTCGCGGGGAAGGAAGAGGTCATGAAGGTCCGCGAGGCCTGGGAGCAGGAGGCCCGCAAGCGCCGCGAGGAGATCGAGCGCGAGGAGCGCCGCCTTACGGAGCGCGACCAGCAGATCGATAAGAAGGTCGACATCGTCGATCAGAAGGACCGCGACCTCGGTCGACGCGCGAGCGAACTCGGGCGGCGTGAGAAGCAGCTCGAGGAGCGACAGGTCGAGCTCGATGGACTCCTGGGCGAGGAACGGCGTCGGCTCGAGCAGCTGGCGGGCCTCTCGGCGACCGAGGCCAAGGCGGAGCTGATCCGCCGGATGGAGGAGGAGGCCCACGCCGATGCGGCCAATCGCATCCGCGAGATCCGCGACAGTGCCAAGCGCAACGCCGACCGCGAGGCGAAGAAGATCGTCGCCCTCGCCGTCCAGCGTATCGCCGCCGAGCACACGGCGGAGATCACCGCGTCGGCGGTGGCGCTCCCGAAGGACGATATGAAGGGGCGCATCATCGGGCGTGAGGGGCGCAACATCCGCGCCTTCGAGCTCGCGACCGGGGTGGACGTCATCATCGACGATACGCCGGACACCGTGGTGGTCAGCTGCTTCGATCCCGTGCGGCGCGAGGTCGCGCGTCTCGCGTTGGAGAAGCTCGTCGCCGACGGTCGGATCCATCCGGGGCGGATCGAGGAGGTCGTCGAGAAGTCGCGGAAGGAGGTCGATGCGGGGATCATCGAGACCGGCGAGCAGGCGGCATACGAGGTGGGGGTCCACGGTCTCCACCCGGAGATGATCAAGCTGATCGGCCGGATGAAGTGGCGCACGAGCTATGGGCAGAACATCCTCGCGCATTCCAAGGAGGTCGCGTTCCTCGCCGGGATGATGGCGGCGGAACTCGGGCTCGATGTGGCGATGGCGAAGCGCGGCGCGCTGCTGCACGACGTGGGGAAGGTCCTCACGCACGAACATGAGGGGACGCATGTCCAGCTCGGCGTGGAGGTCGCGACCAAGTACGGGGAGAGCCCGCTCGTCGTGAACTGCATCGCCGCGCACCATGATGATGTGCCGCATGAGAGCGAGGTCTCGGTGCTCGTGCAGGCGGCGGACGCCATCTCCGGGTCACGCCCGGGCGCGCGTCGTGAGGCGTTCGAGACCTACGTGAAGCGCCTCGAGGGGCTCGAGAAGATCGCCTCCGGGTACAAGGGGGTCGATCGCGTCTTCGCCATCCAGGCGGGGCGTGAGGTGCGCGTGATCGTCGATCCCGATGGCATCGATGATGCCCGCATGCAGTCCCTCACCGCGGAGATCGCTCGGCGGGTCGAATCCGAGTTGCA
Organism: uncultured Gemmatimonadota bacterium; assembly: GCA_903906325.1. Classification (GTDB taxonomy): domain Bacteria; phylum Gemmatimonadota; class Gemmatimonadetes; order Gemmatimonadales; family Gemmatimonadaceae; genus Pseudogemmatithrix. Next base: position 2,410 of record CAIVJV010000023.1, on the reverse strand, counting down.
GTACCCCGGTCAGATCAAGGTCGTCGCGATCCGCGAGACGAGGGCCTCCGACGTTGCCCGCTGAGCGCATCGATGGGGTCGCGATCGCGGCCAAGGTCCGAGCGCAGGTCGCCGCGGACGCCGCCGCGCTCATCGCCGAGGGTGTCGTCCCTGGGTTGACCGTGGTGCTCGTCGGCGATGATCCGGCGAGCGCGGTGTACGTGGCCTCCAAGGAGAAGGCGTGCACCGCGGCGGGGATGCGTGGCGAGACGATCCGCCTTCCCGCCACGACGCCGGAGGGGGAGTTGCTCGCGGTGATCGATCGTCTCAACGCCGATCCGGCGGTGCACGGGATCCTCGTGCAGATGCCGGTGCCGAGGCACATCGACGCGCAGCAGGTGATCCGACGCATCGACCCGCGCAAGGATGTGGATGGCTTCCATCCGGTGAATGCGGGGAAGGTGTTGATCGGCGACGCAGACGGGTTCGCCCCCTGCACGCCGGCGGGGGTGCAGGTGATGCTCGTCGAGAGCGGGGTCGAGACCGCCGGCAAGGAGGCGGTGATCCTCGGGCGTAGCACGATCGTCGGGAAGCCGATGGCGGCGCTCCTCATCCAGTCAGGGAAGGGCGCCGACTGCACCGTCACCATCTGTCACTCGCGCACCACGAACCTCGCGGCGCATACGCGGCGCGCGGACATCCTGATCGCCGCGATCGGGAAGCCGGAGATGGTCACCGCCGACATGGTGAAGCCGGGGGCCGTGGTCATCGACGTGGGGATCAACCGGGTCGAGGATCCCGGCGCGCCGAAAGGCTACCGGATCGTGGGTGATGTGAAGTACGACGACGTGGCCCAGGTCGCGTCGAAGATCACGCCCGTGCCCGGCGGCGTGGGGCCGATGACCATCGCCATGCTCCTCGCGAACACGGTGCGCGCCGCCCGGCTCGCGCACGGGCGCTGACCCCCGCCGTGTTCGACGCGCCCGGCAGTTCGCCGGAGCAGGCCTTCGGCGTCGGCGAGCTCACGACGCTCGTCAAGCAGGCGCTCGAGGGCGGATTCCCGCCGCTCTGGGTGAAGGGCGAGGTCTCGGGGTTCAAGCGACACACCAATGGGCACTGGTACTTCTCGCTCAAGGATGCCTCGGGGCAGCTGCCCTGTGTGGTCTGGGCGCGTGACACGCGTCGGATCCCTGCGCCGCCCGACGAGGGGATGGCGGTCTTCGCGCGCGGACAGCTGACGGTCTACCCGGCGCAGGGCAAGTTGCAATTCATGGTCGACGCCCTCGACGCCGAGGGGGAAGGGCTCTGGAAGAAGGCGTTCGACGCGTTGAAGGCGACGCTCGACGCCGAAGGGCTCACCGACCCGGCGCGGAAGCGTCGTCTGCCGCGTTTCCCTCGGACGGTGGCGGTGATCACGAGCCTCGACGGCGCCGCGCGGCGAGACATCGAGGCGGTGATCCGCCGCCGGCACCCCGGCGTGGATCTCGTGCTGATCGGGGCGGTGGTGCAGGGGGAGGGGGCGCCCGCCTCCCTCGTCGCGGCGCTCGATCGGCTCGCCTCGTGGGGCGGTGCCGACGTCGCGATCATCGGGCGCGGGGGTGGGTCCCGCGAGGACCTCTGGTGCTTCAACGATGAATCGGTCGCGCGCGCCATCGCGGCCTGCCCGATCCCGATCATCTCGGCCGTCGGCCACGAGATCGACGTGACGATCGCCGACTTGGTCGCCGACCTGCGCGCCGCGACCCCCTCGGTGGCGGCGGAGCATGCCGTGCCGATCCTCGCGGAGGTGCAGGAGCAGCTGCGCCGGCTGGGCGGACGGTTGGCCGATGCCCTCGAGGACCGGGTGGTGACGGAGCGGCGCGCGCTCCACACGCAACGCGAGCGCTTCACCCTGCGGGCGACCCGGATGGTCGAGCGGCGGCGCGCCCGGGTGCAGCAGGTGGCGGGGCGCCTCGACGCCCTCTCCCCGGTGGCGACCCTCACGCGTGGCTTCGCGGTGGCACGCGACGCGGAGGGCCGGACCCTGACCACCCGGTCGGCGTTCGCCGTTGGTGCTACATTCGACCTGTTGGTGCAGGATGGGCGCGTACGCGCCCGGACGGAATCGACCCACGACGACGCCCCGCATCTCCCCTCTCGCGCATGAGCTTCGAGCAGACCCTCGCCCGACTGGAACAGATCGCCTCCTCCCTCGATCGGGATGACCTCCCGCTCGAGGAGGCGCTGCGACTCTTCGAGGAGGGGATCGCCAAGCTCCGCGAGGCCAACGCCGCCCTGGGGGAGGCCGAGGGGACGGTGCAACGGTTGATCGAGGATGCGGCGGGCGTGCTCAAGCTCGAGGAGGAGGCGTGACCGAGCCCCTCGTCGCCCCAGTGGATTTCGGCGCCGATCGCACGGCGGTCGGGCGTGCCCTGGAGGCCCTCATGGCCCG
>CAIVJV010000022.1 GCA_903906325.1 uncultured Gemmatimonadota bacterium | reverse complement strand
TGGACCTCTTCTCGGTGCTCTTCGGTGGGGCGGTGGCGCTCCTCCCGATCTTCGCGGCGGAGATCCTGCATGTCGGGCCGATCGGGCTCGGGGTCCTGCGGGCGGCGCCGGCGGCGGGGGCGGTGGCGATGAGCCTCGTCCTGGCGCGCCACCATGACTTCGAGCGGACGGGCCACACCCTGCTCTGGGCGGTGGCGGGGTTCGGGCTCTGCATGATCGGCTTCGGGCTCTCGACCGCCTTCTGGCTCTCCGTCGCCCTCCTCTTCGTCGCCGGGCTCTGCGACATGGTCAGCGTCGTGATCCGGAGCACCCTCCTCCAGGCCCGGACCCCGGAGGGGATGCTCGGGCGCGTCTCCTCGGTGAACCAGCTCTTCATCGGGTCGTCGAACGAGATCGGGATGTTCGAGTCGGGGGTCACGGCCCGGTGGTTCGGGACGGCGCCGAGCGTGGTGATCGGGGGGTGTGCCACGCTCGTGGTGGTCGGGTCGGTCGCCTGGTTCGTCCCCGTCCTCCGGCGATTGGGCCGGCTCCATCCGGAGGAGCGGGCGGGGGTCTGATCCACCCGTCGATCCTCAGCCTTCAGCGGTCCCCATTGCGATCGCTCTCGGCGCACGTTTGAATCATGCACCGATGCGACGCGAGCCTCTGCGCTGATGGCCTCCTCCCGCCCCCGCGGCGCCGCGTCGTCCGCGCTCGTCTGGGTCCTCGTCCCCGTCGTCCCGACGGACGATCCCAATCTCGCCTGGTACAGCGACCACTCGATGGCGCACGCCGAGTTCGCGCGCGCGTTCGATGCGCTGCAGATGGAATGGCGGTGGCAGCCGATCTCGATGAAGGACCATCGGCAGGTGATCGCGCGGATGGCGAAGGAATCGGCGGGGCGCGACACGACGGTGCTCAACCTCTGTGATGGCGACGAGATCAACGGCTCGCCGGGGCTGAGCATCATCCGCACGCTGCGGAAGCATGGGCTCCGCTTCACCGGCTCTGACGAGCGCTTCTACGACCTCACGACCTCGAAGATCGTGATGAAGCGGCTCTTCGATGCGGCGGGGGTCCCGACCGCGCCGTGGGCGGTGGTCCCGCGCGATGGCGTCGGGTGTGCGCCCCTCTTTCGCACCATCGGGTCGCCATTGATCCTCAAGCCCGCGATCTCTGCCGGGAGTCTAGGGATCGGCCTCAAGTCGGTGGTCCACTCGCATCAGGCGCTGCGCGCCCAGCTCGCGCGGTTGCACGACGGGTATCGCGGGTGGAGTCTCGCCGATGGCGGGGCCTTCGTGGAGCGCTTCATCGACGGGCCGGAGTTCACCACGTTCATCGTCGGGTCGGCGGAGGATCGTCGCCGCGCGACGATCTATCCCCCGGTCGAGCGCTTCTTCAATCCGACCATCCCGCGCGAGGAGCGCTTCCTCTCCTTCGACCGCCTCTGGGGGCTCTACGAGGAGGAGTCGGAGATCGATGGCGGTGATGGCGAGCTCTGGCGCTATCGTCCCGCACGCGCCGACCTCGTGGCGCGCATCACCGAGGTGAGTTGGCAGGCATATCAGGCGGTCCATGGGCGTGGGTATGGGCGCGTCGATCTGCGGCGCGATCGCAAGACCGGGGAGTTCCAGGTGCTCGAGGTGAATGCGCAGTGTGGGCTCTCCGAGGATGAGCTCTATACCTCCATCGGGGCGATCCTCCGCTTCGCGAAGATCCCGTACCATCGCGCCGTGCGCGCGATCCTCGCGGCGGCGAACACCCCATGAAGGTCTGTGTCCTGCAACCCGACTACTCGACCTCGGGCGTCGACTATCGGCACTACGATCCCCCGCGCGACCTGTCGTCGCTCCTCCCCGGGCACGACGTCCATCATGTGGCGATCCACAAGCTCTCGACCTATCGCCAGCTACAAGAACTCGCCTCGCAGGGGTTCGACGTCTTCGTGAACCTCTGCGAGGGCTATCACGAGTGGGAT
>CAIVJV010000021.1 GCA_903906325.1 uncultured Gemmatimonadota bacterium | reverse complement strand
GGTCTCCACGAAGGCGTCGAGGATCTCTTGCTCGGTGTAGCCCCCCGCGACCAACCGCAGCACGTCGCGGTGCATCGCCGGCGAGGTCGAGCAGGTGAAGTCCGTGGTGCGGCAGGTATAGACGTCGAGGATGCACCCGCATTGGCACTTGATCCGGTGCTCGAGCGCATCGCGTTGATCGTCCGTGACCTGCGGGGTCGCCCCCGCCTTGGCCGGACGGAGCACCGGGCGATACGCATCGGTGGCCATCTGGGTGGAGGGCGGTGGCGCCGACTGCGCCCCGAGCGAGGACGCGACCACCGCGCCCGCTCCCCCGACGAGCTGCTGCACGAACCGGCGACGGGAGCGCATCGCGGTCAGACCGAGGCCGGCACGGCCTGCGGCGCCAGCTCCGCCACATAGCCTTCCTGCCGCCGCCGACGCATCGAGGGGGGCCACATCACGATCAGCCCGCCGAACGCCATCAGGATGCCCCCATGCCAGACCCAGGCGACGAGTGGATTGAAGTTGATGCGGATCTCCGCCTGATCGCCGATCGCGCCCGCGAGGACGAGATAGACATCCTGCCGCTGCTGGGTGAGGATCCCGACCTCGGTCGAGGGCTGGAAGGTCGGCTGCCCACGTGAATCCCGATGTTGCCGCTTCTCGCTCGTCAGGATCGGCAGGGGCCGTCCCTCGACGGTCGGGCGGAGCGCCACCGTCAGCACGTCGCGATTGAGCGCCTTGAACTCGGAGAGCCCCTCGCTGGTGAAGGTCCAGCGCCGCCCGAAGGGATCGATCGCCGTGGTGGATTCGCCCGCCCGGAGGGTGACGTCGTACTCCTTCCGGAACGCCATCCCGGCGAAGGCCGCGAAGAGGATCACGATCCCCGCATGCACGATGTAGCCGCCGTAGCGCCGCCGATTGCGCGCGACGAGTCGGATCGTGGCCCGGGGGATGCCCTCCCCGTACATCGTCCGACGCGCCCCGATCCCCTTCCAGAACTCCTGCACGATGGTCCCGGAGACGAAGGCGGCGAGCCCCCACGTCATGAGCGGGTAGAGCGCACGGATCCCGAGCACGAACAGCGCGGATGCCGCGACCACGCCGAGCGCCGCCGGCCCCGCGAACTGCTTCCGGATGTTCGCCACCGAGGCGCGCCGCCAGGCGATCAGGGGACCGATCCCCGTCAGCGCGAGCAGGAGCAGCCCGAGCGGGACGTTCACCGCATTGAAGAACGATTCCCCCACCGTGATCTTGGTCCCGCGCACCCACTCGCTGAGGATCGGGAAGAGGGTCCCCCAGAGGACGCTGAAGGCGATCCCGACGAGGACGAGATTGTTGTAGAGGAACGCCGCCTCGCGACTGATCATCGCCTCCAGCTGCGCCGGCGACTCGAGGTCCTTGAGTCGCATCGCGACGAGGATGATCGTCGCCACCAACGCGAGCACGAAGAAGGTCGCGAACCAGTGACCGACCGCGCTCTGCGCGAACGAGTGCACCGATTGGATCACGCCGGAGCGGGTGATGAAGGTGCCGAGGATGCTCAGCAGGAAGGTCGTCACCACGAGGGTGACGTTCCACTTCCGCAGCATCCCGCGCTTCTCCTGGATCATGATCGAGTGCAAGAACGCGGTCCCGGTGAGCCACGGGAGGAGCGAGGCGTTCTCGACGGGATCCCACATCCAGTAGCCACCCCAGCCCAGTTCCACATACGCCCACCACATCCCGAGCACGATGCCGAGGGTGAGGAAGACCCAGCTCACGAGGGACCAGCGGCGCACCGCCCCGAGCCATTCGGCGTCGAGGCGACGCGTGATCAACGCCGCGATCGCGAAGCCGAAGGGGATCGCCGTCGCGACATACCCGAGATAGAGCAACGGCGGATGGACCGCCATCGCCGGGTTCTGCAGCTGTGGGTTGAGGCCGCGGCCGTCCGCCGGGACCCAGTCGAGGCGCTCGAAGGGGTTGGAGGCAAACACGGTGGTGGCGACGAAGAAGAGGAGCACCAGCGCGTTGGTGCCCGTCACCCACGGCATCAGCGCCCGATTGTCTCGCCGATTCACCCAGGTCGCGAGCGCCGCGTACCCGGCCAGGATGAGGCACCAGAAGAGCATCGACCCCGCCTGGCCACCCCAGAACGCGGAGATCTTGTAGATCGTGGGGAGGTTCGCGCTCGTGAACGAGGCCACGTAGCGCACGGAGAAGTCACTGGTCAGCAGCGCGGTCCAGAGCCCCGCGGAGGCGAGGACGACGAAGCCGAACCCCGCATAGAGCCCGCGCTCGCCGGAGTGGATCAGATCGGTCCGACGGAGCCGTCCCCCCGCGAAGGAGAGGGTCGCGGACCACGCGCACATGAGGAGCGCGATCCACAGCGACAACTCACCGACGAGGATCATGACGTGGGCGGTTCGGCACCGGCGGCCGCGGGCGCCAGGGGCGCCGCGGACTTGTACCCCTCGCGGACTTCCTTCGAGTACCCCTCGGGGGCCGCCTCGTAGCGCGAGGCACACTTGGCCAACAGGGTCGTCGCGCGGAAGACCCCGTCCTCACCCAACCGGCCCTCGACCACGACATCCACGGAGTCGCTGAAGGTGTCAGGGATCAATCCGCGATACTCCACCTGATAGGTGGCGTGGCCATCGGTCATCTGGAAGGTGACCGCCTTCCCACTGGAATCGCGGACCACGGAGCCGGCGACGACCCGCGCCCCGACCTTCACCCCGGTGCCGCGCATCGAGGGATCCTCGAGCACCTTGGCTTCGAGTTCTTGGGGCGTGAGGAAGTAGACGGCGGTCTCCTTGATGCTACCGGCCATGAGGAACCCCGCCGTCCCGAGGACGACGACGCCACCGATGATGAACTTCGTGCGCGGATGCATACCGACTCTCTCCGGAGGTGATGCGAGGAATATACCCGCCGCCACCCGTCAGGGAGCCACCTGCCGCATCACCACGGCCCCTGTGCCCACACCGGCCGCATCGGCACCCAGATCCTTCCATGAGAAGATCCGCCCGCGGTGGCGATCCCAGACCTCCTTCCCCACGCCGACCGTCATCGTGAGCGTCGCGGCGCTCCAGGCCGCGCGGCGATGATCGAACCCATTGGCACGCCCGATCAGGTGCGCGGTGCTCTGGAGCGCCGCGGAGATGGCGAGATGCTTGGCCTTGTCGATGGCGAACCAGCGATCCTCCGGCATCGGGGCCGGCGTTGGACCGGCCGCCCGACCGAACGGGGCGGCGCCGAGCGAGAAGACGAGGAGCCACTCCATCGATCACCCGTCCCGGTCGCGCGCCCAGGCGACGGTCGCGCGCACCGCCCGACGCCACCCGCCAAGTCCCGCACGCGCCGGATTCGCTCCTGCTGACGGCGCGAACCGCTGATACCGCCGGGCCGCGAGGAACGCCTCGGCATCGGGCCAGACCCCTGCGACGATCCCGGCGAGGCCCGCGGCGCCGAGGGCGGTGGTCTCGACCTCATCGGGGCGTTCCACCGGCACCCCGAGCACATCGGCCTGGAACTGCATGAGCCAATCGTTGAAGGTCGCCCCCCCGTCGACGCGCAGGAGGTCGAGCGAGGCCCCACTCACGCTGCGCATCGTCTCGAGCACATCGGCGGTGCCGTAGGCCATGGCCTCGAGCGCGGCGCGCACCAGATGCGCCCGTTGCGTCCCACGCGTGAGCCCGACGATCGTCCCGCGCGCCGCCGGCTCCCACGCCGGCGCCCCGAGCCCGGTGAGGGCGGGGACGAAGTAGACGCCGTCGGTGGAGTCGACGGCACGCGCCATCCCCTCGCTCTCCGCCGCGACCGCGAGCAGCCCGAGCCCGTCACGCAGCCACTGAACCGCCGCGCCCGCGACGAAGATCGCGGACTCGAGCGCGTACGCGGGCTGGCCCGCGGCGTCGCAGCCGAGGGTGGTGAGGATCCCCCGCCCGCCGACCGGCCGCTGCGCCCCCGTGTTCAGCAGGAGGAAGGCGCCGGTGCCGTACGTGTTCTTCCCCTCCCCCGCCCGCCAGCACCCCTGCCCGAAGAGCGCCGCCTGCTGGTCGCCGGCGACGCCGAGGATCGGGAGCGCGGCCCCGAGATGCTCCGCCGTGGCGACCCCGAAGTCACCCGCGGAGGGGCGGACCTCGGGGAGCATCGCGCGCGGGACGCCGAAGAGCTCGAGGAGCGGCGGGCTCCAGTCGCGTGCGTCGATGTCGAAGAGCATCGTGCGCGACGCGTTCGTCGGGTCGGTCGCGTGCACCGCGCCGCCGGTGAGACGCCAGATCAGCCAGCTGTCGATGGTGCCGGCGCGGAGCCGCGTGACGTCGAGGCCACGCGGCGTGATCACCTCACGGAGGAGCCATTCGAGCTTCGTCGCCGAGAAGT
>CAIVJV010000020.1 GCA_903906325.1 uncultured Gemmatimonadota bacterium | reverse complement strand
GTTCTTGTCGCAGCCGAGCGTGACGACCTGGAATCTCACCGATAGTTCCCGAACTGCAGCTGGACCCCGAAGTCCTCGCCGCGCAGGAAGGTCATCACCGTCTGTAACTCGTCACGGCTCGGCGAGACCACGCGCACGGTATCGCCCTGGATGGAGGGTTGCACCTTCTTGAACTTCTGCGCCTTGATGGCGGCCACGACCTGCTTGCAGGTCTCCCCGTCGAGCGCCTGCTTCAAGGTGATCACCCGGCGCCAGGTGTCGCCGCCCGCCTGTGAGGGGTCGCCGGCGTCGAGGTTCTTCACCGGGACGCCCCGCTTGATGAGCTTGCCCTGCAGGATGTCCCACATGGCACGGAGGCGCATGTCGGTGTCGGTGGCGAGGGTGATCGTGCCCTCACCGCGGGCGAAGTCGACCGTCGCGAGCTTCGCGTCCTTGAAGTCGTACCGCTGGGCGATCTCCTTGGCCGCCTGATTGACGGCGTTGTCGACCTCCTGCAGGTCGACGGCGGTCGTGATGTCGAATGAGGCGTCTTTGGCCATCCGCGAAAGCTAGTCGCCCAGGTAGCTCTCCAGCGAGCGGGCCCGCGAGACGTGCCGGAGCCGCGAGAGGGCCTTCTCCTTGATCTGCCGGACCCGCTCGCGGGTGATGTTGAGCACCGCGCCGATCTGCTCGAGGGTCATCGGCTCCGCCCCGTCGAGGCCGAAGTAGAGTCGGAGGATCTTGGCCTCGCGCTCCTTGAGGCCCGCGAGCGCCTGCTGGACCGACTCCATCAACGCCCCCTCGATGACCTCATCCTCGGGATTGGCATGCGTGGTGTCGGCGATGTAGTCGAGGAGCCGATTGTCCTCGCCGGGCGCCATCGGCGCGTCGAGGGAGACGTGGGCCTGGGAGATCGCCATCGACTTGGCGACGTCGTCCTCGCTGAGCTCCATCCCCTCGGCGATCTCCGCATGGGTGGCCTCGCGACCCAGCTCCTGGAGGAGCGCGTTCGCCCGCTTGCCGATGCGATGGATCTCGCCGGCTCGGTTGAGTGGCACGCGCACGATGCGGCTCTGCTCGGCCAAGGCCTGCAGGATCGCCTGCCGGATCCACCAGACCGCGTAGGAGATGAACTTGATCCCCTTGGTCTCGTCGAACTTATGCGCGGCGCGGATGAGGCCGAGGTTCCCCTCGTTGATGAGGTCCGAGAGGGAGACGCCCTGGTTCTGGTATTTCTTGGCGACGGAGACGACGAAGCGGAGATTCGCCCGGACGAGGCAGTCGAGGGCCTCCTGGTCGTCCTGTCGGATGCGCTGCGCGAGGACGACCTCCTCCTCCCGCGTGATGAGCGGGTACGCGCTGATGTCGCGCAGATACTGGTCGAGCGATCCTTCGTCGTGCGAGCGGCGCTTGTGCAAGCGGGCGGTGCGTCTCACGCGGGGCGTCTCCGGGGGGGCGGCGAACGATCCAACGGTCAGAATGTGTCGTGCGGACCAGACGGAGGGAAGCACCCAGGCAACCCGCTTCCCACCTTACCTGCCCCGCCCGCCACGCATCACTCGACCCATGCGCCGAGTCGGTCCCACCGGACCCGCGAGGTCCAGGCCATGGGGGCGTGCCCGCGGGTGGTGCTGTCGGGCCGCAGGCTGAAATAGACGAGCAGCGGAGCCCCGCGGACGAGGGAGTCGGGGACGAACCCCCAGTAGCGCGAATCGAGGGAGTTGTCGCGATTGTCCCCGAGCATGAAGTAGTGCCGCGGCGTCACGACGATCGGCCCCCAGTCGTCGCGCGACGGGTGGTAATGCGCCGGGTCCGCCGAGGGGAGGAGGACCGCACGCTGCCAGAGGAACTCCATCGCGGGGCCATCCCCCGCCGAGGTGTTCTGCCGGGCATAGCGCTCCCGCTGCGGGGTCCCGTTGCGCCAGAGCACGCCCGCGCGCATCTCGAGCGTGTCGCCGGGGAGCCCGACGAGGCGCTTCACGAAATGCTTGCGCGGGTCCTCGGGCCATCGGAACACCACCACGTCACCATGGCGGGGATCGCGGATGGGGGGAAGCTGCCGCTTCACCACCGGGAGCTCCGCCCCGTAGAGCAGCTTGTTCACCAGGAGGAAATCCCCGATCAGCAGGGTCCCTTCCATGGAGCCACTCGGGATCCGGAAGGCCTCCACCACCAGCGCGCGCACCAGGACGAAGACGAGCACGATGACCTGCAGGGACTTGAGTCCCTCCCAGATCGTGCGCCCGATCCGTCGGGCCTGGGACCAGCGCGGTGACATCGCCATCATCAATAGTTGTCGATCTGCGCGCGCTGGAGGGTCCCGCTGTAATCGACGTAGCCGACCTTGGTCTCCGAATAGAACTCGTAGACCTCCCAGCCCCCCTCACGGTGCCCGTTCCCCGTCTGCTTCACGCCGCCGAAGGGGAGATGCGCCTCCGCACCGATCGTCGGGGCGTTCACATAGGTGATCCCGTTGTCCAACTCCTGCATCGCACGGAAGGCGAGGTTCACATCCTGCGTGTAGAGGGAGCTCGAGAGCCCGTACGCCACGCCGTTGTTCACGCGGAAGGCCTCGTCGGCATCGGCGACGCGGATCACCGAGAGCACCGGGCCGAAGATCTCCTCCTGCGCGACCCGCATCTCCGGGCGGACGCCGGCGAGGATCGTCGGCTGGAAGAAGGTCCCGTGCTCGAGCCCCGCCCCGGTGGCGCGTGCGCCACCGAGCGCGAGCGTGGCGCCCTCGCGCTGCCCGATCTCCACATAGGACGCGATCTTCGCGAGGCTCTCCTCATGGATCACGGGCCCGACCTCGGTCCCGGCCTTCCGACCATCCCCGAGGCGGAGCGTCGTCGCCCGCGCGATGAGGCGATCGAGGAAGGCATCGTGGATCCCCGCCTGCAGGATCAGGCGGCTCGTCGCGGTGCAGCGCTGCCCCGTGGTGCCGAAGGCGCCCCAGAGCACCCCGTCGAGCGCGAGCTCGAGGTTCGCGTCATCCAACACGATCTGCGCGTTCTTCCCGCCCATCTCGAGCGAGAGCCGCTTGTGCATCCGCCCGCAGACCTCGCCCACCTTGCTCCCGGTCTCGGTGGAGCCCGTGAAGGAGATGAGGGGGATCTTCGGATGCGCGACGATCGCCGCGCCGACCTCGCCATCGCCATGCAGGAGTTGGATGACCTCCGGGGGGAGCCCCGCCTCGAGGAGGATCTCGACGAGCACATGCCCCGTGTGCGGCACGTCCTCCCCCGGCTTGAAGATCACCGCGTTCCCACACACGAGCGCGGGGAACATCTTCCAGGTGGGGATGGCGAGCGGGAAGTTGAACGGGGTGATGAGCCCCGCGATCCCGATCGGACGGCGGAAGCTCATCGCCCACTTGTCGCGGAGCTCGCTGGGGACGGTGTGTCCGAAGAGCCGACGCCCCTCCACCGCCGCGTAATAGGCGGTGTCGATCCCCTCCTGCACGTCCCCCCGCGTCTCCGAGAGGGGCTTCCCCATCTCGCGCGTCATCAGGTCCGCCAACTCCTCCTTCCGCGCGCTGAGCAGGTCGCCCACGCGGCGTAACACATCCCCACGGGCGGGGGCAGGCGTCCGGCGCCACCGCTCGAACCCGCGGGCGGCGGCGTCGACGGCGCGTGCGACATCCTCGGCGCCGGAGCGCGGGAAGTGCCCGATCAGATCACGCCGGTCGGCCGGATTGCGGTTCTCGAAGGTCTGTCCCGAGGCGGCGGGC
>CAIVJV010000019.1 GCA_903906325.1 uncultured Gemmatimonadota bacterium | reverse complement strand
GACCCGCTCGCCGACAAGTTGCTCCTCGTCGGGACCTTCATCCCGATGTTCCTCTTGCAAGGGGCGCCAGGCGACGCGTTGCTGCGCCGGATGCCGGCGTTCGCCGAGCGGAGCGCCTACCCCTTCACCACCTGGGGGTTCGAGGCGATTGTGTTCCCGTGGTGGGTCCTCGTCTTGATCCTCGGGCGTGAGGCGTTCATGACCTGGTTCCGCGGGTACGCGCAGGCGCGTGGAGTGGTGATCGCCGCGCAGCGGCTCGGGAAGTGGAAGGCGGGGTTCCAGTACACCTGGATGGGCGCCGCCTACCTCTGGTTCGCGGTCAAGCTCCTCCTCGACGAACAGCAGTGGCATGGGCCGGTGGCGATGGCGGCCGCGCAGCTGCTCGGTCTGATCGGTGGCGTGACGATGGTGGTCGCGACCATCCTGACCCTGTGGTCGTTGGTCGACTACCTCTCGCGCCACGGCGATGTCTTCGGACGTCCCCGCGTGCGCTGACCGCCGAGCGACCGCGCGCATGGACGTCGAACTCGTCTCGATCGGCGACGAGCTGCTGCTCGGGTTCACGATCGACACCAACGCGGCACACTTCGCACGACAGGCGGCGGCGGTCGGGATCCGCGTGGTCCGGCGCGCGACGGTCGGTGATGGCGCGGCGGAGATCGCCGCGGCGGTGCAGGCCGGATTGGAGCGTACCGGCGCGGTGATCACGAGCGGGGGACTCGGTCCCACCGCCGACGATCTGACCAAGGCCTCGATCGCGGCCCTCTTCGGTCGCGGGATGACCCTCGACGAGGGGATCCTCGAGGCGCTGCGTGCGCGCTGGCAGGCCCGCTGGTCGCGCGAGCTCCCGGAGGCGAATCGCGCCCAGGCGATGATCCCCGAGGGGGCGACGATCCTCGCGAATGGGCACGGCTCGGCGCCCGGGATCTGGCTCGAGGATGGGCAGGGGCGCTGGGTCGCGATGCTGCCCGGGGTCCCGCGCGAGTTCCGCGGGATGCTCGCCGATGTGTTGCTCCCCAGGATGATCGAGCGGATGGGCGGTGCCGGGGCGACGCGCGTGATCCGGTCGCGCACGCTGCGCACCACGGGGATCGCCGAGTCGGCGGTGGCCGATGCGCTCGCGGGGATCGCGCGGAAGACGCTCGGCGCGTCGCTGGCGTATCTCCCCGGATGGGAGGGGGTCGATCTCCGTCTCACGGTGCGAGACCTCGTGCCGGCCGAGGCCGATGCACGGCTCGACGCCGCCGCGGCGAGGATCCGCGCGCCGCTGGCCGAGTGGATCTACGGCGAAGGGGATGAGGATCTTGCCGCCGTGGTGGTGCAGGCGTTGCGCGCCTCGGGGCGCACCGTCGCCGTCGCGGAGAGCTGCACCGGGGGGATGCTCGGGATGCGTCTCACCGCGGTGTCCGGGGCGAGCCACGCGGTGATGGGCGGGGTGATCGCCTACGACAACGCGGTGAAGGTGCGGGAGCTCGGGGTGCACGAGGCGACGTTGGCCGCGCATGGGGCCGTGAGCGTCGAGACCGCCCGCGAGATGGCCGCCGGCGTCCGCACCCGGTTCGGGGTCGATGTCGGGGTCAGCATCACCGGGATCGCGGGCCCCGGAGGCGGGACCCCGGAGAAGCCGGTCGGGACCGTCTGTCTCGGGCTCGATCTCGGGGGGGCGGTCTCCGCCCAGCGCATCGTGTCGATCGGGGACCGCCAGGAGATCCGGCAGCGGAGTGCCCAGGCGGCGCTCGCGAAGCTCCTCCGGGGGCTTCGGTCTGCCGATTCGGCAGTGAGGTAGCGGCACGGGCGTTGCTTCAACTATCGGCAACCCACGAACTTACGCCGATGACCGAACCCCACACGACCGATTCCCCTGAGGCCTTCGCGGAGGCCCCCGCTACCCCGGTGATGGACGCCGCATCGCCCGCGTCTGACGCCGCGGTGGATCCTGGTGTGCCCGCCGGTGATCCGGTGGCCCAGGAGCTCGCGGAGCAGAAGGACAAGTACCTCCGCCTCTACGCCGAGTTCGAGAACTTCAAGCGGCGCGCCGTGCGCGATCGGCAGGACGCCGAGCATCGTGGGATGCAGCATCTCCTGCGCGGCCTGCTCGATTCCCTCGATGACCTCTCGCGCTTCGCGACGGTCGATCCCACGACCACGGACGCGAAGACGGTCGTCGATGGGGTGGGGCTCGTGGAGCGCAACGTGATGAAGTCGCTGGCCGGTCATGGGCTCGAGGTCGTGAATCCGGCGGGACAGCCGTTCGACCCCGCGGTCCATGAGGCGCTCACCACCGCACCGGCTACGCGCAAGGAGGACGATGGGCTCGTCGCGCAGGTCTATCAGGTGGGCTACGTCCTGAACGGCACCCTGCTGCGTCCCGCGCGGGTGGTCGTGCAGCAGTGGAACGGATGAGCCAGAGGGACTTCTACGCCGTCCTCGGAGTGCAGGCGTCCGCGACCGCGGACGAGATCAAGCGCGTCTATCGCAAGCTCGCCAAGCAGTTCCATCCCGACACGAACCCGGGGGATGCGAAGGCGGCGGAACGGTTCAAGGAGATCTCGGAGGCGTACAACACGTTGGGGGACGCCGAGAAGCGTCGCGAGTACGATGAGATGCGTCGGCTCGGGGCCTTCGGTGGCTATCCCGGCGGTGGCTATCCCGGCGGCGGTGCTCGGCGCGGCGGGCGTGGGCCCACTGGGGGCCCACGCATGGAGGAGTTCGACATCTCCGGGATCGGCGGCTTCGGCGATCTCTTCGGTTCGATGTTCGGTGGCGCCGGCCCACGTCGGCCCGCGGGACCGGAGAAGGGGCAGAGTGTGGAGACCACGCTCCAGATCCCCTTCCGCACCGCGGTGCTGGGTGGGAAGGTCCCGCTCGACTTCACCCTCGACGGGGTGAGCAAGTCGGTGCGCATCACCGTCCCGCAGGGGAGCGAGCCTGGTTCGCGCATCAAGCTCTCGGGGCAGGGTGGGCCCGGCGCGCGCGGGGGACCGGCGGGGGATCTCTACATCACCTTCGAGGTCGCGCCCGATCCGGTGTTCACGCGGGAGGGGCGTGATCTCGTCGTCCAGCTCCCGCTCAACATCGTGCAGGCGACGTTGGGGACGAAGCTCTCCGTGCGCACGATCGACGAGAAGACCCTCACGCTGACCGTGCCGAAGGGGACCGCGAGTGGGAAGCGGCTCCGCGTGCGTGGGCAGGGGGTGACCCAAGGGGGGAAGACAGGGGACCTCCTCGTAGAGGTGCGCATCGTGGCGCCGGAGGCGCTGACCGAGGCGCAGGAGGAGCAGTTGATCGCGTTCGCCGAGGCGGCGGGGCTTGAGCGCTGAGTAGGAGCGGGGATGGCGCGCACGGCGCGATCCCAGGCCGATCCGATTACGCCGCCCGCACCGGGAGGGCGCGCTTGCTCCGCGCGATGACCCCGCCGCCGAGCGTCACCTCGTCCGCGTAGAACACCACCGATTGCCCCGGGGAGATCGCATAGACCGGCTCCTCGAGCACGACCTCGATTGCGCCCCCGTCACGTCGCACGATCGTCCCAGGCACGGGGGTGGCGCGATGTCGGATGCGCACCTGGACGGCGTCCCCGACCTGCGGGGCAGGCTCCACGAGCCAGTTCACCTCATCGGCGACGAGGCCACGGCCCAGCAGCTCCTCACGTGGACCGACGATCACGGCGCGCGACTCCGGTCGGAGCGCCACGACGAAGATCGGCTCGCTCCCGCCGCCAGGAAGCCCGCGCCGCTGCCCGATGGTGTAGCGCGCGAACCCGGCATGCTCACCGATCACCGTGCCATCGCTCCGCATGATCGGGCCAGGCTGGAGCGCCGGCGCGTCCGCGGGGAGCTCGCGCTCGAGCACCTTCACATAGTCGCCGTCCGGGACGAAGCAGATCTCCTGGCTCTCGGGCTTCTCCGCGGTCAGGAGCCCGAGCTCGCGCGCGACGGCCCGCGTCTCCGCCTTGGTGAGGGCACCCACCGGCATCATCAGGCGCGAGAGGACGCCGCGGTCGATCCCCCAGAGGAAGTAGGTCTGATCCTTCTCGGCGTCGCGACCCCGCAACAGCTGGCCGTCGGCGATGCGGGCGTAATGCCCCGTGGCGACCCACCGTGCATCGATCTGATCGGCCTTCACCACGAGGTCACGGAACTTGGTGAAGGTGTTGCAGCGGACGCAGGGGATCGGGGTACGCCCCGCGGCGTATTCCGCCACGAACTGCTGCAGCACGTCATGCCCGAACTGGTCCTGCAGGTTGAGCACGTAGTGCGGGATCCCGAGCCCCTCGGCGACGCGGCGGGCATCATTCACGCTGTCGAGCGAGCAGCAGGGCCGATCGGGGATGTCGCCGCCGTCATGGAAGAGCTTCATCGTCACGCCGATCACGTCGTAGCCCTGGCGCACGAGCAGCGCGGCCGCCACTGAGGAATCGACGCCGCCTGACATGGCGACCAGCACCCGCTCCCGCGCACCCATCAGGCGATCCCCGCGAGCCCCCGGGCCTTCGCGACGAGGGCAGGGAAGAGCTCCGCCACGCGGGTGACATCGTCGGGCGTGGAGAGGGAGCCGAAGCTCATCCGCACCGCGGCGTTGGCGATATCCGGGGCGACCCCCATCGCCGAGAGCACATGCGACGGGGTGACGCTCCCGCTCTGGCAGGCGGAGCCGCTCGAGGCGGCGACGCCCTGGAGGTCGAGCGCCATGAGGAGCGATTCGGAATCGGTGCCGGGGACGGAGACGTTGAGGATGTGCGGGGCCCGCGCCACGTCGGCGCTGTGCACCACCAGGCCGGGGACACGTGCACGCAGCGCGCTCTCGAGCGCATCCCGCATGGCCGCGTGATCGCGCCAATGCGCCTCCCGCTCGGCGATCGCGAGCTCCATCGCGCGAGCGAGTCCGACGGCCATCGCCACGTTCTCCGTGCCGGGGCGACGCCCACGGTCCTGCGACCCCCCGAAGAAGAGGGGCTCCAGCGCGGTGCCGCGCCGGATGTAGAAGCAGCCGATCCCCTTCGGTGCCCCGAGCTTGTGACCGCTCACCGAGGCGAAGTCGAACGGGATCTGCCGCGCATCGACCTCGACCTTGCCGAAGGCCTGTACGGCATCGGTGTGGAAGAGGGCGCCCTGCGCCTTGGCGAGCGCGGCGAGCTCGGCGATCGGCTGCACGACCCCGGTCTCGTTGTTCACCCACATCACGGAGGCGATGGCGACATCGCCGGGCGCGAGCTTGGCCGCGGCGTCGGCGAGATCGACGACCCCACTCGGCCGCACGTCGAGGAGCCGCTCCTCCGCGCCCTCCTTGGCCGCTTGATGCGCCGCGACGAGCACCGCTTTGTGCTCGGTGGGGGAGGTCACCACGGCGCGCTTTCCCTGCGCCTTGAGGCTCCGCCAGGCGCCGAGGACCGCGAGGTTGTCGGACTCGGTCCCCCCCGAGGTGAAGCAGACCTCATCGGGGGCGGCATGCAGGCACTGTGCCACGCGCTCCCGAGCTTCGTCGAGCGCCGCGCGCGCCTCACGCCCCCAGCGGTGCGTGGAGCTCGGGTTCCCGAAGCGGGGGCCGAAGAACGGAGTCATCGCCTCGAGGACCTCCGGACGGACCGGGGTCGTGGCGGCGTGGTCGAGGTAGATCGGGGCGGGGGGCATACGCGTCGGAATATACCCCGCTCAGCGATTACAGCTGGGGTAGCTCGGGTCGGGACCGGTGATCGTGAGGCGGGTGGGGCGGACGGCGATGGCGTGCATCACATCGTAGATGAAGCGCCCGAGCCGCGCCGAATGATCGTACTGGATGTACTGCGGCTCATCGGTCACCTGGTGGTAGTCCTGGGCATAGCCCAAGGAGAAGTAGGTGACGGGGATATCCTTGGAGACGTAGCTCACCTGATCGCTTCGGCAGAACCGATTGAGCGGGTTCTGTGTGACGTCCCAGCTCCGATCGATCGCCATCGGCTCCGGGGAGTTGGCGTTCACCGAATCGATCACGTCGCCGAACTCGCGCGAGAGGCGGCGTGCGCCGAGCATCTGCACCGAATTCGGGCCGCCGTACTTCACCTGATCGGCGCGGCCCTTCCCGAGCATGTCCATATTGTGCGCCGCGACGATCTTGGTGAGGTCCACCGTGGGGTGATCGACGAACCAGCGGGAGCCGAGGAGGCCGGCTTCCTCCCCCTGATGCGAGATGAAGAGGATCGACCGCGCGGGCTTCTCCTTGGCGAAGCGCTCGGCGATCTCGAGGAGCACGACGGTGCCGGAGCCGTCGTCATCCGCGCCGTTGCTGATCGAGTCGAGGCGCGCGGGGCGGATGGCGCGAGCCCGGGCGATGAGGGAGTCGATCGCGCGCTGCTGGGCTGGGGTGGGGACGCAGGCGGGATCGTTCGCCCCTTGGCGCCGTGTGATGGTGTTCACCGCGCGGAGGGAGTCGTGGTCCACCGGGGTGGTGTTCACGCCGACGTGATCGTTGTGCGCGCCGACGAGCACATACTCGCTCGCGAGGGTCGGGTCGGCGCCGGGAAGGACCGCGATCACGTTGCGGGTGTTCTCGGCGGGCGCGCGGGTGAAGGCGTAGGACCAGCGGGCGGTGAGGCGCGCGCCGGTGGTCCCGGGGGTCAGTGCGGTGAGGGCACGGCCCCCGAAGAGGCGGCTCGCGGCCGCCTGTGAGATGGTCGCCGCCGCGATCCGTCCCTCCGCTCCCGGAAGACGTGCTGGCTGCATCATCCGGGTCGCGGTGAGCGCACCGGTACGCGCCGTTTCACTCATCCCATCGAGTGCGACGACCAAGACGCCGACGGCGCCGGCGTCGATGGCGCGTATGAAGCGGTTCACCGGTGGGGTGGGGCGTGGGGCGGGGGGGCGGTTCTGGGCCTGGGCGCGTTGCGCTGCCTCGAAGGCGATCACCGCATCGGCACCGAACTTATCCGGGACGTCCGCGCAGCTCACGAAGCTCGGCGGGACGGCGCGCGCACCGGCGGTGCCCGCCGCGTCACTCACGAAGACCGCGACGCGCCCCTTCACATCGATCGTCAGGGGCAGCGTGTCCTCCCACCGACCGGCGAAGACCACGGTGACGTCCGTGAGATCGACGCGTGCGGTCAGGCCATTGGTCAGGGAAGGGGCGGTGGGCAGCCAGTCGCGCCGGAGGTCGAGCGCGTTCCCCCCGATCACGAGTCGCGCGGCGGGGAGGTCGACCCCGAAGGCCCCATACGGGAGCGATTGGAACCAGGTCCCGTTGTCCCCTGCGGGGCGGAGCCCGAGGCGTGCGAACTCGCGGGCGATGTAGTCGGTGACCTTCGCGTTGCCCACCTCGCCAATCCGGCGCCCCTGCATCGAGTCATCCGCGATCTGGTAGAGCCGCGTGCGGAGGTCGTTCGCGGTGATCGCGGATTCCGTGGGGCGCGGGGGCCAGGTCATCGGACCTTCATCGGGCCAGGCGGGCCGGTGCGCGGCGCGCGACTGCGCGGCCACCGTCGTGGTGCAGGCGAGGAGCAACGAGGCGACGCGAAGTGGGAGGCGTGCGATCATAGGGGTCTCAGGAGGGCGCGGACCGGGGCGGCATCGATCGCCCCCACGGCGAGTGGGGGCGCGAGGAGTTCATACGGACCGGGGCGGATCGTCCGCAGGTCGAGGTTCTCGAGTACGAAGGCCCCACCGCCGAAGAGCTGGCGGTGGACCTCGAGGGTCTGGCTCTCACGGGCATCGACGCTGGGACAATCGACCCCGAGGAGACGGAGCCCGTCCGCGACGAGGGCCCGGACGGTCGCTGGCGCGAGGGTCGGCCAGGCCTCAGGAAAGGTCCCGTTCGCGACCGTCTGTCCGGTGTGGAGCAGCAGCCGCACGGTGCCGGAGAGGTAGCCCGCCGCCTCGAGGTGCGGCAGGGTGATCTCCCCTCGGAGATGGCGCACATCGATCACGCGGGCGAGGCCGACGAAGGCGTCGAGCGGGAGGTGGTCCGCCCCCGCGCCGTCGCGTGCCACGTGCAGCGGCGCGTCGGCGTGGGTCCCCACATGCGGGCTCGTCACCATCCGTGAGACGTTCACGCTCGCCCCGTCGGCCATCGCCCAGCTCCATCCACAGCTGCACGGCGTGTCCCCGGGCCACGCGGGGGTGCCGGGCGCGAAGGCGATCGAGATGTCGTGGATGGGGCGCGTCATCTCACCCCGCGTAGAGCCGCGCGCGCACCGCCCACAACTCGGGGAAGAAGCGCTGCTGGATCGTCTTGTTCAGGTACTTGGCGCCGAGGGTCCCGCCCGTCCCGCCGGTCATCGGGCCGATGATCCGCTCGACGAGCTGCACATGCAGGAAGCGCCACTGGGCGAAGCCTTGCTCGTATTCCAGGAAGGCCTCGGCGAGCATCAGGAGGAGGCCATGTTGCGGTTCGGTGTAGAGCGCCTCGAGGGTGACGCCCCGACGCGCGAGCATCTCGAGGAAGAGGGCTTGCAGGGTGGGTCGTGCCAGGGCACGCTGCACGACCGCCGGGATCTCCCCATGCTCCTGCAGCGCCGCCATGAAGTGGGACTCCCGGAGCCCGCTCGTCGCCTCGATCGCGCGGAACTGCGCGCTCTGCGAGCCACTCGAGCTCCCGAGGTAGCCGCGGAACTGCTTGAAGCGCTGTGGCGGGAGGGTGTCGAGCGCCCGGAGCTCATGCGCGACGAGCCCCACCAGCGAGTTGATGCGTTGCATCGTGAAGACCGCGGCCTGGACGTCATCCTGCTCGAGCTGAGCGATCAGCTGGTCGAACTCGTGCAGGAGCACCTTGAACCAGAGCTCGCTCGCCTGGTGCACCACGATGAAGAGCAACTCGTCCGGATGTTCCGGGACGCTCTTGGGCTGCTGCAGCTCGAGGAGGCGGTCGAGGTGCAGATAGGTCGGGTAGGAGAGCTCGTCGGCGCTCAAAAGGTGGATACCTCGAGGGTGCGGAAGTCGTCGACGCGCATCGTCTCGTGCGTCAGGAAGGGTTCGCCGTAGCGGCAGCGGATGAGCGACCCATAGTGCGCCGCCTGATGCCGGACCACGTCGAGGAGGGGCTCACCGGTGGGGAAGACCTCGCCCGCCTGCGTCGCCCCGTCGAATTGCGAGGCATAGCAGCGGAGCGCCTCGAGTTTGGTCTCGAAGGTCTCGGAGATGTCGGCGACGAAGGTCGGCTTGATCTGGTCCTCGCGGAAGGCGATCGCGTAGAGGACCTTGAGCGGACGGTGGGGAGCGGTGTCGGGATCGAACTTCGCGAGTCCGGCGAGGAAGGCGGCATCGCGGATGAGTTCGCTCGCTACCCGGTGATCGGGATGGCGCCCCTGCGGGGCCGGCGCGATCACGAGCCGCGGCCGGAGCTCCCGGAGCACGCGGGCGAGTCGCCGGCGCGTCTCGTCCGTGTTGGTGATCCCGGCATCGGGGAGGCCGAGGTTCCGGCGGTCCGCCACGCCGAGCACGGCGGCCGCACGCGCCGCCTCCTCCGCCCGACGCTCCGCCGAGCCCCGGGTCCCCATCTCCCCCTGGGTGAGGTCGAGGATCCCGACTCGGAGGCCGAGCCGGACCTGCCGGGCGATGGTCCCGCCGGCGAGCAGCTCGACGTCGTCCCGATGGGGACCGATCGCCAAGAGGTCGAGTGGGAGGCTCATCCCGAGGAATCTATCTTCCACCCATGCCGCCGCACCCTCCCCAGCCACGGCCGTCCCCCCCCATCCAGCCCGTCCTGGAGACGGCCAGGCTCGTATTGCGTCCCTTTGTCCCAGCGGATGCGACCGCGCTCACCGCGGCGATCGCCGATGAGCGGGTGGCGCGGCAGACCCTCAGCGTCCCACACCCGTACCCCGCGGGCGCGGCCGAGGCGTTCATCGCGCGGTGCGCCGAGGAGTGGGAGGCAGGGCAGGCGGTCACGTGGGCGATCACGCACCAGGAGGAGGGAACGGTGATCGGGGCGATCGCGATCCGACTGGCACGCGCCCATCATCGCGGTGAGATCGGCTACTGGCTCGCGGTGCCTTCGTGGGGCCGAGGGATCATGACGGAGGCCGTCGGTGCGGTGGTCGCGCATGGATTCGGCGCGCTCACGTTGCATCGACTCGAGGCCCGGATCTTCCCCGACAACGCGGCCTCGGCTCGCGTCCTGGCGAAGTGCGGGTTCATTCAGGAGGGAACGGTGCGGGGCGCGCTCTGGAAGGAGAACGCGCCCCGCGACGTGGTGTTGTACGCGCAGCTCGGGAGCGACCCGCGCTGATCAGCGACGGGAGCGCGGGGGACGGCGGCCCCCGGGCCCCCCGGCATTCTGCTGCGACTCCGCGACGTTCTTATCGTAGATCGCTTGCTGCTCGGCGGTGAGCACGCCACGAACGGCGGCGGCCTGCGCCTGCCGCATCGCGATCATCTGGTCGCGCATCGTCGCCATGTCGGCGCCCGACTGCATCATCCCCTGCATGGTGGCGCGGCCAGCGGCCTGGATCGAATCGATCTTCGCCTTCTGCGCGTCTGAGAGGGTGATCCCCTTGAAGAGGATCTCGTTCTGACGCGCGGCAGCGGCGCCCATTCCTGCGGGGCCCCCCTGACCCATCCCACCCGGTCGACCGCCCCCCATCCCGCCGGGCCGGCCACCGCCCATCCCGCCTCCCATCCCGCCGCCCTGCGCCTGCGCCACCGAGGCGGCCATCACCAGCACCGCCACCGCCAGTCCACGTCCGAGTCGCATCCCTTCCTCCCGAGAGTGAGGTCCGACCACGGAACAGGGGTCGGACATCTCATATGACGTCGCGACCCCTGATTTCGTTCAGCGCCCCCCGCGTCGCCGGCCGCCCCCGCCCCCGCCTCCCCGGCGTCCACCCCCGGCCGGGGACCCCGGCCGATGGGTCTCGGGTCGGAGCGGATCGTGTCGCGGGCCGTCCGGCCGGCGCTTCTCCTGCCGCTGCCCCGCACGTTCCGCCTCCACCTTGGCGTGCGCCTCGCGCCGCGCCTGCTTCTCCTTGGCGCGCTTCCGCTCCTCCGCCTTCCGCGCCCGGATCGCCGCGATGCGCTCGGCGAGGGGGACCTCGAAGCGCTCCACCGGCTTGTGCGCGTAGTCGAAGCCGGGGAGGGTCCGCCGCGGGAGCTTGCGCCCGATCGCCTTCTCGATGGCGCGCAGGTCGCCCTCCTCCTCCGGCGAGACGAGGGTGAACGCCTCGCCGGTGGCATCGGCCCGCGCGGTGCGTCCCACCCGATGGATGTAATCCTCCGGGAGGTGTGGCACGTCGAAGTTCACCACGTGCTCGAGGGCTTCCACGTCGATCCCGCGCGCGACGATGTCGGTCGCGACGAGCACCCGCACCTTCCCCGACTTGAAGTCGGCGAGGGCCTCGGTGCGCTGGTTCTGGCTGCGATTCCCGTGGATGCGTGCGTTGGGGATCCCCGCGTGCGTCAGCACCTCGGAGAGTCGGTTGCTCCGGTGCTTGGTCCGCGTGAAGCAGATCACATTCCCGACCACGTCCTGTCGCAGCAGGGCGATGAAGAGGTCGGCCTTGAGGGCCTCGCTCACCGGCCAGAGCGCCTGTTCGATCTTCGAGGCCGGGGCGGCGACGCGCTCCACGTTGAGGCGCACCGGATCGCGCAGCATCTCGCGCGAGAGCGCGACGATCGGTGCGGGCATCGTCGCCGAGAAGAAGAGCGTCTGCCGCTGCTTGGGGAGATGGTGCAGGACGCGCTTGATGTCGGGGAGGAACCCCATATCGAGCATCCGATCCGCCTCATCGAGGATCAGGACCTCGAGAGTGCTGAAGTCCACGTACTTGCCCGGTTGTCCCAGATGGTCGAGGAGGCGCCCCGGGGTCGCGATGATGACATCCACCTTCTGGCGGAAGGCGGATTCCTGCGGGCCCATCCCGACGCCACCGAAGATCGCGGCGCTCCGCAGGGTGGTGAACTTGGCGAGCTCGGTGAAGTCGGCGTGGACCTGCGCGGCGAGCTCGCGGGTCGGCGCGAGGACGAGCGCCCGCGTGGCGCGCGTCGGTTGCTCGAGCAGCCGGTGCAGGACGGGGAGGAGGAAGGCGGCGGTCTTGCCGCTCCCGGTCATGGCGCAGGCGAGGAGGTCGCGCCCCTCGCGGGCCGGCGGGATGGCGTCGAGTTGGATCGGGGTGGCCTTGGTCCAGCCGAGGTCGGTCGTGGCACGCACCAACTGCGGCGCGAGGCCGAGGGAGTCGAAGGTCATGTCGTGAGGTGAGGGCGAACGTACGAGCGAAAGCTAGTCGAGGGTGCGGGCCTCGTCTCCTCATTCATGCCGCAGCGCCTCGATCGGATCGAGCCGAGCGGCCCGTTGGGCGGGGATCACGCCGAAGACGATGCCGATCCCGACGGAGACGACGACGGCGACGAGCGTGAGGGCAAGCGGTGGTGTAGCGGAGATCCCGAGCGCGACGTTGACCGCGGCACCGGCACCGAGGCCGAGGAGGATCCCGATCACCCCGCCGATCCCGGTGAGGGTCGCGGCCTCGATCAGGAATTGCACCGCGATGTCGCCGCGGGTGGCGCCCAAGGCCTTCCGGACCCCGATCTCGCGGGTGCGATCCGTGACGGAGACCATCATGATCGCCATCACCCCGATCCCCCCGACGAGGAGAGCCACCGACGCGAGGACGATCATCACGAGGAAGAAGACCCCGGTGAGCTGATTGAAGACATCGAGGATCTGATCCGCGGTGACGAGGTCGAAGCTGTTCCGCTGCGATGGCCGCAGGCGCCGCTGCTCCCGCATCGCGATCGTCACGGCCTCCTGGGCGTCGGCCACCGAGACCCCCTCGCGCGGCTTGACGGGGATCCAGAGGGCGTTGGTCTTGTCGATCGGGTATTGCGCGTCGAGCAGACGGAAGGGGATGATCGCCCCCGTCTCCGCCCCCTGGGGGGCGAAGATGTTCTCTGGCGGGAGATAGAGGCCGATCACCTCCGCGGGCCGTCCGCCGACGCTGATCGTCTTGCCGATGGGGTTCTCTCGGCCGAAGAGCTGCCGAGCCATCCCCTCGTTCACGACCACTACCGCGCCGCCCCCCAGGATCTCGTTGCGACTGAACCAACGGCCCGCCGCGAGGGTCCCGCCTTGGACCTCGGGGAATCCCGCATCGGCACCAAAGAGCGCCACCGGCTGGGTGCGCTCCCCACGATACGACAGCCGTGCCACCGTCTGCCCCCAGAGCGCGGCATAGGCGATCTCCGGGAGCCGCCGGATCCGTTCCGCCTCCATGGCCGAGAGATCGGGGCGGATACGGATGTAGGCGGGCGGATTATCGGGATTCACCGGGGTGCTCGAATACGCCTTGAGCACATAGAAGGTGGTGGGGCCGGCGACCTCGACGCTCCGGATGATCTGGCGGCGGAGCCCTTCGACGAGGGAGGCCATCGTCATCACCGTCGCGACCCCGATGACCACCCCGAGGATCGTGAGCCCCGAGCGGAGCTTGGAGACCCGGAGCGTCTCCATCGCGATCGCGAGGTTCTCCTGGTACTGGTCGAGGCGGAATCGTCGGAGCCACCGCATCGCCTACTCCTCGCGCATCGCGGCGATGGGATCGAGGCGCGCCGCGCGCCGCGCGGGATACACCCCGAAGAGCACCCCGATCCCCGCCCCGAGGGCGAGGGCGAGCGCCACCGACCACCACGAGATGCGCGCCGGGAGGGGGGAGAGCGCGGCCACGAGTCCGGCGAAGGCCCACCCGGCGAGCACGCCGATGAGCCCGCCGAGCATCGCGAGGGCGATGGTCTCCGCGAGGAACTGCTGCTCGATATCCCGCGCGGTGGCCCCCACCGCCTTGCGGATCCCGATCTCCCGGGTGCGCTCGCTCACCGCCATCAGCATGATGTTCATGATCACGATCCCCCCGACGACGATCCCGATGGCGACCACGGCGGGAATCACCGCGAAGAGGACGCGGGTGAGATCGGTCCAGAACTGCACCAAGGCATCGGAGGTCTCGATCGAGAAGTCGTTCTCCTGACCCGGGCGCAGCTCGTGGGCGACGCGCATCGCCTCCTCCGCGCGGCGCATCGCGGCGGGGACCTGCACGGCGTCACGCATCTTCACCGAGATCGTCGTCGTGAGGCGGCGTCCGTAGCGCATCTCGAAGCGTGAGATCGGGATCAGGGTGTACGCGTCGAACGACTGCCCGAGGACGCGGCCCTTCGCAGCATTCACGCCGATCACCGTGTAGGGCTCCCCCGCGAGGCGGATCTCCTGGCCGATCGGGTCGACGTCCTCGAACAACTTCTCCGCGACCTCCTGGCCGATGACCACGACGGGCATCCGCTGCGCGACGTCGATGGCGCTCAGGGCGCGCCCCTTGACGACGGTGTAGCCTTGGACGAGTTGGAACTCGGGGGTGATCCCGAAGACGAGCAGGTCGCCGACGGTGCGGCCGCGCCAGATCGCATCGGCGCGCGGGGTCGGCCATCCCGACTGCATCGAGACCGCCTCGGCGTCGGGAAAGGCGGCGCGCACCGTGCCGACATCGGCCGCGGTGATCATCGGCCGTCGTTGGATCCGGAGCCAATCGTCGTCGCTCACGCGCCCCACGGTCACCGGGGTGCGGCGGACCTGGAAGGTGTTGTTGCCGATCATGGCGTCCGCGATGTTCTCGCGGACGAAGGCATTCATCCCTTGGATGATCGCGACGACGGCGACGAGGAAGGCGACGGAGACGATGATCCCGAGCAGCGTGAAGGCGCTGCGGAGGGGATTGACGCGGATTTGCTCGGCCGCGATGCCAAGGACGTCGGAGCGACGCACCGTGGAAAGCTACTACTCGTGTCGGAGCGCTTCGACGGGGTCGAGCTTGGAGGCGCGCGTGGCGGGGAGCATCCCGAAGGCGACGCCGGTGACGGCGGCGGCCAGGAGCGAGGCGACGACGGCCGCCGGTGGCACGGAGGCGGGAATGGTGCTGTTGGCACGGATCACCCAGGCGAGTCCCGCGCCGAGGATGAGGCCGATCCCCGCGCCGAGGGAGGTCAGGGTCGCGGCCTCCACGAGGAACTGCCAGAGCACCGTCGCCCGGGTGGCCCCCAAGGCCTTGCGGACGCCGATCTCGCGCGTGCGCTCGGTGACCGAGATCATCATGATGGCGACGACCCCCACCCCACCGACGAGCAAGCCGACCGCCGAGAGGCCGATCCCGACGAGGAAGATCGCGCCGAAGAGGGAATTGAAGGTCTCGAGGATCTTGTCCTGCCCGACGAGGAAGAAGGTGTTGGGCTCCGTCGGGCGGAGGCCCCGCATCCCGCGCAACGTCGCCGTCACGGCGTCCATCGCCTCGTCGCGCGAGACATCGGCGCGAGGACGGACCATCAGCTGCATGGCGCGGCGCCAGACGTCGAGCCGCTGATAGGCCGTGAGCATCGGGAGGATCAGGCGCGGGGTGTCTGGCCCACGTCCCTCGAGCGACTTGAGGAACCCGGCCTTGGTCTGGAAGACCCCGATCACCCGGACGCGGAGCCCGTCGAGCTCGATCTCCCTCCCGATGGGGTCCGAGTCGCCGAAGAGCGAGGCGGCCAGGGTATCGTTCACCAGGGCGACCGGCGCGGCGGCGTCATGTTCCGACGGGGAGAAGGTGCGACCCGGCGAGACGTCGGCGGCATCGATCTCGATCCACTCGGCGCTCTGCGCGTCGTAGCCGACGCCCTTCACCTCGCGGTCGCGATAGGTGACGGTCCCACTCCCCGGGAGCCACGCCATGGCGCGATGCACCTCGGGTAGGCGTTGGATGGCCCGCCACTCCGTGAGGGAGACCGCGGGGTAGCGACGCTCCGGGCAGTTCTCGCTCGTCGGATTGCAGTTGTTGAAGCCAGGGTTGGTGCGGCGCACCTGGAAGGTCGTCGCCCCGAAGTCCTCCATGTCCTGCTCGAATGACTGCTGGATCCCGTGCACGGTCGCCGCCATGGCCACCACCACGAAGACGCCGATTGCGACCCCGGAGATGGTGAGCGCCGCCCGCACCTTGTTCGCGCGGAGCGAATCGAGGGCGATGCTCACGCCCTCGAGGCTCATCCAGATCCGGTCGCGGAGCCGCATCGGCTATTCCTGCCGGAGCGCCGCGATGGGATCGAGGCGCGCCGCGCGGCTCGCCGGATAGATCCCCGCCGTGATCCCGACCCCCGCACCGACGATCAGGGCGGCGACGAGGGACCAGGGGGCGACGGAGGCGGGCAGGGGGGTGACCGCCGCGATGAGCTTGGCGAGCCCGACGCCACACCCCGCCCCGATCATCGCCCCGATGATCGAGAGGGTGGAGGCCTCCACGAGGAACTGGGCGATGATGTCGCGGCGGCGGGCGCCGAGCGCCTTGCGGACCCCGATCTCACGGGTGCGCTCGGAGACGGCGACGAGCATGATGTTCATGATCACGAGCGCCCCCACCACGAGGCCGATCGCGGGGAGCGCGGTGCCGAAGAGCACGAGCTTGCTCTTGAGTCCGTCGAAGAACGAGAGCGCCGCCGAGGAGGTCGTGAGGGAGAAGGTGTCGTCATCGCTCGGGCCGAGGCGGCGGAAGCCGCGGAGGGCCTCGCGTGTGAGCTCCATCCCCTCGGTGATCAGCTCGCGATTCCCCGCCTGCACCGTGATGGCGTCGATGTCCCCGCGCGGGTTGATCGCCCGGGTGAGCGGGGTGGTGACCGGCGCGATCGCCAAGCGATCCATGGAGAACCCAAAGACCGAGCCCTGCTCCTCGATCACCCCGATGACGGTGTAGGGGAGCCCCGCGATGCGGAGCTCGCGCCCGACCGGGTCGAGCCCCTCGTAGTAATAGGAGGCGACCTCGCTCCCGATCACGACGACGCGCGCCCCCGTGGCGACCTCCTGCTGGGTGAAGGCGCGGCCCGTGGTGAGCCCGAACTTCTTGATGTCGAAGTAGGTCGCGTCGGTCGAGACCGCCTGCACCGAGCGGGGGCGGAGCCCCGGGACGGTGGCCGGGAGGAAGTTCTGGTTGACCCGTGCCATCCGGAAGTCACCCGGGAGGGCGGCGCGGACCGTCTCGTAGTCCGGATCGAAGAGCCGTGGGCGCCGCTGCCACGCCCGCCACTGCGCCTCGTCCGCGTTCGAGACGAAGCTCGGGATGCGCGACACGTCGAAGGTGTTCGTCCCGATGATCTTCGCCGCGAAATCGTTCTCGACGTAGTCGCTCATCCCCTCGACGATCGAGACCACGGCGATGAGGAACATCACCCCGATCATCACGCCCAAGAGCGTGAAGAAGCTCTTGAGCTTCTGCACGCGGATGGTCTGCAGGGCGAGTCGGACGGCCTCGAAGAAGGGCACGCAGAGCGATCAGTGTGCGTGCTGACCGGCGCCGATCCGGGCGACGAACTGCGCCTTGGTCTCGTCGCTGGCGATGCGCCCGTCCCGGAGCACGACCACGCGCCGCGCATGGGAGGCGATGTCGGGCTCGTGCGTCACCATGATCACCGTCTGGCCGGTGTCGGCGAGATGCTCGAACACCCGCATAATCTCCTCGGAGGTGTTCGAGTCGAGGTTGCCCGTCGGCTCGTCGGCGAGGAGGATCGAGGGGTCGTTCACCAGCGCGCGCGCGATGGCGACGCGCTGCCGCTGCCCGCCCGAGAGCTCGTTCGGCCGGTGATGGACCCGCTGGCCGAGCTGCACCTTCTCCAGCGCCTCCATGGCGCGACGCTTGCGCTCCGCCGCCGGCACCCCGGCGTACACCAGGGGGAGCTCCACGTTCGCGAGCGCCGTCGCCCGCGGGAGGAGGTTGAAGGTCTGGAAGACGAAGCCGATCTCCTTGTTGCGCACCCGCGCCAAGGCGTCGTCCTTCATCTCGGAGACGAGTTGCCCATTGAGCCAGTACTCGCCGTCGTTCGGCGTATCGAGACACCCCACGATGTTCATGAGCGTCGACTTGCCGGAGCCCGACGGGCCCATGATGGCGACGTACTCGTTGCGCTTCACGGCGAGGTCCACGCCGCGGAGGGCGCGCACGATCTCACCCCCCATGTCGTATTCGCGCTTCAGCCCACGCGTCACGATCACCCACTCGGGGGCCGGCGCCTGACCGACGGCGCGCATCACCGCCTCCCGCTCCGGGGTCGTCCCGGCGGGCACCTCCAACAGGTCCTGGCTCACTTCTTCTCCTTGGCCGTGGCCGGCGCGGTCTGGGCCTGCTCCTTCACGAGTTGGCCATCCTTGAGCTCGCGGATCGCCTGATAGGTCCCCGCGACGATCCGCTCGCCCTGCTCGAGCCCGCGGAGCACCTCGAAGTGCTTCTCCCCGGCGATCCCCACCCTGACGGGGCGGAAGGTCACGGTGTTGTCGGTGTTCACCACGAACACCCCCTCCACATCCCGCTTGCCGACCTGGACCGCCGGCCCGGTCTGCCGTGGCCCCGCCGCGGAATCCTGCTGTGCCGCCGTCTCATCCTCGCGGACGGTGAGCGCGATGATCGGGATCGCGAGCACCTGCGTGCGGGTGTCGGTGATGATCTTCGCCGTCGACGAGAAGTCGGGACGGGTCGCGGCCGGGGGATTGAGGATCCGGACCGTCACCTCGTAGTCGATCGCCTGATCGGTCGAGGCCGCGGCGGCGCTCGCCCCGCGGACCGAGCTGTTCGAGATCTCCACGACCTCGCCCCGGAAGGTCGTGTCGGGGAAGGCGTCGATCTGCACGACCGCCGTGTCGCCTACGCCGATCCGGCTCACATCGGTCTCGTCGACCTTCACCTTGGTCTCGAGGATGCTCATGTCGGAGATGGTGAGCAGGGTCGCCGCATCCTTGTTCAGCGTCCCCATGATCGCCGTCTCGCCGACCTCGACGTTGAGGCGTGTCACGCGCCCCGCCATCGGGGCGTAGATGGTCGTGCGGGAGAGCTGGAAGCGCGCATCCTTCAGCGACGCCTCGGCCTGCTTCACGTTCTCGCTCGCCGCCTCGACCAGCGCCTCGTTCACCTCGAGCTGCGTCGCGAGGCGCTCGATCTCCTGCGCCGAGACGAGCTCCGCATTGGTCTTCCGGATCTGTTCCTGCCGCTCGAGGTCCCGCTTGGCCTGCAGGAGGTTCGCCCGCGCCTGCGCCGCGCTCGCGCGCGCGTTGGCCAGCGCCGCCTCGGCGCGCTGCACCTGCGCCTCGAACTGCGTGGGGTCGATCTGCAGGAGGAACTGCCCCTCCTTCACCGTGTCCCCGTCCTTGACCGCGAGCTTCGTGATCCGCCCCGTGATGTCGGAGGAGATGTCGACCTTGGTGCGCGGCTGCACCTGGCCGCTGGCGGTCACGGAGGCGACGAGGTCCTGGAGTCCGATCGCCTCGATGCGCACCTCGGTGGCCTTGGCGCGGTTCTTCGCGATCGACTGGGCGATCGTGCCGCCCACGAGGAGGACGCCGACGGCGCCGAGGATGAGCTTGGTTCGTTTGGTCACAGCGATCTCAGTTGGGGCGGAGGGTGCGTCCGACGGCGGCTTCCAGCGCCGCGAACGCCCGATGGAATTCATAGACCGCGTCGATGCGGTCGGTCTCGGCACGCTCGAATTCGGCGCGGGAGGTCGTGAGGTCCACGAAGGTCGTGCTCCCCACCTTGTAGCGCTGTTCGGCGAGCGTGAGCGCCTCGCGCGCGGTGCCGGCGTTCCGGGTCTGCAGCTGCACGGTCTCGTACGCGGCCTGCAGCGTGACGAAGGCCGAGGTCACCTCGGCGGTGAGGGCGAGCTCCTGCCGGCGCACCCCGTAGCGGGCATCGGTGCGCGTGGCATTCGCCTCCTGGACCCGCTGCTCGCGGCCGAAGCCGTCGAAGAGCGGGAGCGAGAGCCCCATCGAGAGGGTGTAGGGGTTCCGCGTGAAATCGAACGGTGAGCTCGCGTTGCCGGCGCGGATGGCCGCCTCTTGGGCCGGCCCGAACGCGATGGCGGCACACTGCGCCCCGATCGAGCGGAGCCCCGCACCCACGCGGACCGAATCCGTCGTGAGGCAGCTGGCGCGCTGGGCGGCGGCCTGCGCGGCCCCCTGGGCGAAGGCGGGCGCGAGGTCGGTCTGGCGCTGCGCGACCCCACCGACATTCGCCGAGAGCGAGAGGGTGGGGGTGTATGCTCCGCGCGCGGCGCTCACCCCGGCGGCGGCGACCCGTTCCTGCGCCTGCAGCGCCCGCAGCGTCGGGTTGGCCGAGCGCGCGGTGCTGAGCAGGTCATCGAGCACGAACTGGGGCGCATCGACGGGGAGATCGGCCACGAGGGCGACCCCGGCCGGCATCGCGACGCCGATCTGTTGGAAGAGTTGGAGTCGCGCGACGGCCGCCGCGTTCCGGGCACGGAGCGCCGCGACCTGTTGGGTCCCGAGCCCCACCTCGGCGCGCTTCACGTCGAGGGAAGTGAGTTGCCCCACCCCGGCGCGCGCCCGCGCGAGCTCGAGGAGGAGCTGCTGCTGCCCGACGAGTGAATCCTGCAGCGCGGCGCGGGCCTGGGACTGGAGCGCCCCGATGAACTGCGCGGTGACCCCTGAGCGCAGGTTGAAGAGCGCGGCCTCCACCTCGGCTTCCGCGGCATCCAACGCCGCGTTCGCCCGACGGATGGTGTTGATCGTGTTGATGCTCAGCTGCGTGTTCGCCCCCAGCCCCCAACTCGAGGAGACGATGTCGGAGGTGGCGCCGAAAGCGAGCCCGCCGAAGAACTGCGGCCGCCCCTCACGGAAGCTGGAGCCGAAGGACACGTCGGCGCTGGGGAGGAGGGCGCCATAGGCCGAGCGCAACGCCGCCCCGGCGCGCGTCCGGCCGGTGATTGACTGGAGATAGGCCGGGTTGTTGCGCTTGGCGAGGTCGAGGGCCTCGGAGAGCGTGAGCGTGGTGCGCGCCCCCTGTGCCGCGAGTGGGGCCGCGAGACTGAGGACGAGACACGCCTGTCGGAACGATCGGATCAATGCAGGGTCCTGGGATCGGGAAGTC
Organism: uncultured Gemmatimonadota bacterium; assembly: GCA_903906325.1. Taxonomy (GTDB): domain Bacteria; phylum Gemmatimonadota; class Gemmatimonadetes; order Gemmatimonadales; family Gemmatimonadaceae; genus Pseudogemmatithrix. The sequence goes on along the minus strand of CAIVJV010000019.1, from coordinate 5,340 downwards.
GAGGGCAGACGCCGCCCTGGCTATGCATACGCACGGCTCCCTCGCAGTGTTTCACTAAGGGACGTCGTCGCGCACCGCGTCGAGGTCGAGGGCGGGCTGGCGCACGCGCAAGAGGCGGCCGCGGGAATCGGTCCAGACCTCCTGCACGACCGTGTCGCCCGACTGGATGACCCACCGTTGCGCGGCGACATCGGCGGTGCCGATGCGCAGGAGTTCGCTCCCGGTCGGCCGCAGGGTCACCTGCTGGAACTCGAAGGCGCGCGGGGCGAGCCGGCCCATCGGCCCGTCCGAGCGGAAGCGCAACAGGAACCAGACCTGATGCGCGACCTCCGCCTCCCCGGCGAGGGTCCCGACCGGGAGCCGGAACTCGCGGGCCGATTCGCCGAGCACGCTCAAGGTCCGTCCTGACCAGAGGGTCCCGCGCGATTCTCCCGTGGTGATCTCCGCGGAGCGACCGGCCTGGAACGTCTCGTGGGAGTAGCGCATGGGGTACCCGGCGGAGTCGACGCTCAGCGCGACCGCCCGTCGGGTCTCGCCCGAGATGACGTTCGCTTGGGCGATCATCGTCATTCCCGAGGAGCTCTGGACGCGTCGGATGCTGAAATCCTCACGCCCCACCCGCACCCCCCGCTGGAGCAGGGAGAAGGTGCCCTCCTCCAGCACCGTGACCTGGCCGTGGACCATCGCGGGCCGGGTGAGGAGAAGGGCGCAGGTGAGGGCGAGGAGCCCAGGGACGACGCGTCGCGACATCCTATCAAGATAGCCGCGTGGTGGGGCGGCGACCGAGGGCGGAGCCCAGGGGTGAGGGGGTGGGGTATCTTCCTCGCGTGACCCCCTCGCTGCTCGCGATCTGGCTCATCCTCCTGACCGGTGCGCTCTGGGTTCGCACCCCGTCGCTCCCGCTCGTCGGCGTGCTGGCGGCCGCGGTGGCCGCGCTCTCGTGGGAACTGCGACGAGGCACGGTGACGCGTCGGCTCCGGACCGTCGCGACGGTGCTCGGCTGGGCACTCGTGGTGGTGGCCGCACAGCAGACGCTCCGTACGCGGGCCTCGCAGGCGCGGGCCTCCGTGGCGCGGGCGAGCACCGAGGCGGTGGTCTCCACGGCCCCCGGGGAGGCCCTCCGTGCCGAGGTCGCGACCGAAGGGGAGCGCCTCGTGGCGGCGGCCCGCGCCGCGACGCGCCTCTCGCGGGATCGGGCCACCGCGTTCCGCGAGGTGGGGGGGCTCCTGCCCGGAGGGATCGATCGCGCGGTCCTCGTCGCGCAGGACGGTCGTCCCTTCGCGTGGAGTGGACGCTTGGTGGTGCCGCTCGATTCCTTGCGCGGCCCGGTGGGGGCGATCGTCACGCCGTTCTACGTGGTCTTGTATGCCGCGCATCTCGAGGGCGACCGGCTCGGGGTGGCGACGACGCTCCTGCATGGCGCCGCGCCTGCCCTCGGGTTGAGTCGCCCCCTCGACCGGACGTTGACCTCGGTGGAGGCCGAGGACTTCGCCTATGGGGCGATCGATGCGGCGGCCGGGGTCCCCGGGGCGGTGGTGCTGGAGATCGGCGGCCGACCGATCCTCGCGGCGCGCGGTGCGGTGGCCTCTCGCGACGCGCGGGAGCTCGTAGCGACCGAGCGGGCGCGCTGGCGGGTCTCGGTGGTGCTCGCGCTCCTCGCGCTCGTGGCGATCGCGAAGGTCTGGCACCGTGGGCGTGGGGTGGGTCCGCGCGTCGCGACCCTTGGCGTCCTGGTCGGCGTCGTCCTCCTCACCCCCTTCAACACGTTCTCGAACCGCTCGGTCTGGTTCGACCCGGTCGTCTATTTCACCGCGTTCGGGGGACCGTTCACCGGGACGGCGGCATCGCTCGCGATCAGCAGCGCGCTCGCGCTCCTCGGGCTCCTCACCGTGCGGCGCCAGGGGATCCGACCGCGGCGACGGTGGATGGGCGTGGCGCTCGTGCTCCTCGTCGCGGGGATCGGACCGTTCGTGCTGCGCGAACTCGCGCGTGGGATCCACGTCCCGTCCACCGGGATCCCGCGCGCGCTCTGGGTCGCCTGGCAGGTGCCGATCTTCCTGGCGGCGGTGACGGTCTTGCTCGCTGGGGTGGCTGCCGGTCGTCCCGTGGTACGGGACTGGATCGGCGTGCCGCGCTGGGTCGCGCCGGTCCTCGCCATCGTCACCGCACTCCTCACCCCGCTCGTGATCGCGGGGCCGGGTCGTCTCCCCGCGAGCTTCCCCCTCCTGTGGATCGCGGCGATCGTCGCGTTGGCGCTGACCAAGCGGCGTCGCACCTTGGTGCTCCCGGTGGCGATCGTCGCCGCCTGTGGCTCGGTGGCGACGATCTGGGCCGCCACCGTGCGGGACCGCGTGGCGCTCGCCGCGGAGGATATCCGCGGGCTCAGCGCGAGCGATCCCACCGGGATCACGCTGCTGGAACGCTATGCGCAGCGGCTCGATCCCCGCGCCGCCGCGCGCACGCGCATCGATCTCCTGGCGGACTACACCGCATCGGACCTCGCCGCCGCGGCGCGCCCCGCGGAGGTCGCCTCGTGGGCGCCGACCGGGGCGTTGCTCGCGGAGCTGCGGGTACGGCGCGCCCCGGGGCTAACCGCCGGGGTCGACCGCTTCGCCTCGGAGGCACGAGCGACGGGCGTCGCCTTCATCCGCGAGGTGGAGGGGGAACCGGGGCGACACCTCGTCCTCGCCGTGCCGCACGTCGATGGCACGGTGACCACCGTGGTCCTCGCGCCGGCCTCATCGCTCGTCCGGCCCGATGCCTTCGGCGCCCTCCTGGGTTTCTCGCCTCCGCCCCCCATCGATCCGCCGTACCGTCTGGCGCTCGGGCAGTCCCCGCGGCTCCCGGTCCCCGCCGGCCGGTCGCAGCGATGGGAGCGGGACGGGACCGAGCTCCATGGGGATTGGTATCTGCCGATGGGCGAGGCGCGGACCCAGCGCATCCATGCCACCGTCGACCTCCGTCCCTTCGACGCGCTGGTGATGCGGGGCACCCTGCTCATCCTGCTCGATCTCGTGATCCTCGGCACCCTCTGGACCTTGGTGCTCGTCGCGGATGGGCTGCTCCCACGCTGGTGGCGGCAACGGCGCCCTGACCTCCTCAAGAGTTTCCGCTTCCGTCTCTCGGGGGCGCTCTTCGCGGCCTTCGTGATCCCCTCCGCGCTCTTCGGATGGTGGTCGTTCCAGCGGCTCCGGGCCGACGATGCGCAGCGACGCGACCTGGTGGTCCGCGAGACGTTGCGCGGGATCGCGGCCGCGGCCTCCGCCGAGGAGCTCTCGGCCGCCGCCGCGCGCTTCGAGACCCCGCTCTTCCTGTACGCCGACGGGATCCTCGCCTCCGCTAGCGATCCGTTGTTGGACGCCCTCGCGCCCTTCGGCCGACTCTTGCCCGCCGAGGTGGCCCTCACGCTCGCGCGAGGGGAGGAGCCCTCGGCGGGTGCGCTCACCTCCGTCGGTGGCGAGGTGGTGCGCCTCGGCTATCGCGCCGCGCTCGCACCGGATGGGACCGCGCTCGTGCTGGCGGCGCCGGCGCGGTTCGACGAGCGGCTCCTCGACCGACAGCGGGACGACCTCGCCATCTTCCTCCTCTTCGCGCTGAGTCTCGGTGGGCTGATCGCGTTGGCGGCGAGTGGGGTCGGGGCGCGGCAGCTCTCCCGTCCGATCCGGGCGTTGCGGCACCGCGCGTTGGCGCTCGCCCGCGGCGAGGGCCCGCCCGCCCGCGGGGAGGCGCCCCCCTCGGAGTTCGTGCCGGTGTTTCGCGCCTTCGATCGCATGACGGTGGAGCTCGCCGAGAGCCGGCGGGAGTTGGTCCGGGCGGAGCGCGTCCTCGCGTGGGGCGAGATGGCGCGGCAGGTGGCCCATGAGATCAAGAACCCCCTCACCCCGATCCGCCTCGGCGTGCAGCATCTGCGCCGCGCCCGTCAGGATGGGCGCGGCGACTTCGATGCGGTGCTCGAGACCACCACCGGGCGCATCCTCCAGGAGATCGACCGACTGGACGAGATCGCCCGCACGTTCAGTCGCTACGGGCTCGCCCCGCTCGAGGATGCGCCGCCAGTCGCGGTGGACCTCGCGGCGGTGGCGCGGGACCTCGTGGCGCTCGAGCGGCTCGGCACCAGCGAGGTGGCGTGGCAGAGTGCGATCCCCGCGGGGGCGCTCCTCGTCGCCGCGCAGGAGCGGCCACTGCGCGACGTGCTCATGAACCTGCTCGAGAACGCCCGGTTGGCGCAGGCCCGCACCATCCGACTCGAGGTCGCGCCGGCGGAGGATGGAGGGGCCACCGTGACGGTGACCGACGACGGCCAGGGGATCGACGCGGCGTTGCTCCCGCGGATCTTCGAACCGCACTTCTCCACTCGCACGAGCGGGAGCGGGCTCGGCCTCGCCGTGAGCCGGCGGTTGGTCGAGCGGTGGGGGGGGACGATCACCGCCGAGAGCGAGGGCGGTCAGGGCACGACGCTGACGGTCCGACTCGCCCCGGCCCCGCGCGGCGACACGATATCTTTCGCGCCCGATGGCCACCGCTGATCCCTCGGTCCCGAACCGTCCGTCCACCCGCGTGCCCGCGCACGTCGCGAGTTGGACCCTCCCCCCTGATTGGCGGTGGGGGACCGGTGGGGTCTACACCCCGCATCGGCATGCGCAGGAGATCATCGACGCGCTCGGGCGGTCACTCGCGTTGGTGACGGCGCCCGATCCGGCGCATCACGCCTGGCTCTTCCGCGAGGCGCGTCACCTCGCGCAGCGCAATCATCCGAGCATCCCCACCACCTATCACTTCTGGCAGCAACATCCCGGGAGCCCGCGGGGACCCGGGTACCTGCGGCGGTGGGTCACGGGGCAGACGATGGGCGAGCGCTTGCGTCGCTCCGGACCGGAGACCGTCCCCGTCGCGCTGCGCATCATCCGGCTGGTCGGGTCGGCGCTCGCCTACCTCCACGACTCCGGGGCGACACACGGCGCGCTCGGGCCGGAGACGACCTACCTCACCCCGACCGGCCGCGTCTGGCTCCTCGGGTGGCAGTGGGCGATCCCGCGCGACGAGATCCCGGCGGGCATCACCCCCGATTCCCGGCGCACACCCTGGGCCCCCGAGTGGGGGAGCGAGTGGCACCCGACGCATCGGTCGGATCAGTGGCAGCTGGGCGCGGTCGCCTTCGCGATGCTCACGGGGGAGACGCCGGTCGCGGGCGCGGTCCCGCCGCTCCGCATCGCGCGACCCGAGGTGCCAGCCTCCGTGGCCGACCTCGTCGATCAGATGCTCGCCCCTGATCCCGAGCATCGCTTCTCGAGCATCGCGGGGATGCTGCGTCGCATCGAGCGCATCTCCGGGACCTCCACG
>CAIVJV010000018.1 GCA_903906325.1 uncultured Gemmatimonadota bacterium | reverse complement strand
GGGGGTTCGAGTCCCTCCGCGCCCATTCCACGACGGGCCTCGGCACCTCGGTGTCGGGGCCCGTCGTCCGTCAGGGCCGCGAGACCGTCACCAAGAGCGCGACCGCCGAGATCACCGCGCCGACGACCATCCCGGAGTTCCGATCCCACCACCCGCGCCGGCCGACGAAGATCTCGTCGCCGGATCGGATCCCGAGGGTCGCCATCGACGCCTCCAGCGCCGCGCCATCCACGAGCGTCACCCCGTCCCGGACCACACGGATCCGTCGCAGGTCACCATCTGGTGAGGCGCCCTGCGCCACCGCGATCGCGCCGGCGAGCGTGACATGGGGATCCAACATGTGCATCCCTGCCAGGTTCACCTGCCCCAGCACCGTCACCCGCCGCAGCGGCGTGATCTGGATCGACGGGATGCGGAGCTCCCGCGCGTACGCCGCGAGTAACGAGTCCCGCACCTGCGACCAAGGGGCCTCCGTCACTGGACGCGCCCCGAGTAACGGCAATACGACCAACCCCCGGTCGTCCACCAAGAACTGGCCCGTGAGGTCCTTCTCACCGACCACGAGGACACTCAGCAGATCGCCAGGTCTCAGGTACAGCGCACGATCGTCTCGCCCCTGCGCGGCGAGTGACGGCGCGATGAGGATGCCACAGAGTGCGAGCCAACCGAGAGATGATCGCCAGCCGACGCATGATCGCATAACGCTCAAGTGTAGCATGTCACCCGCCCGCTCGGCGAGCACCCACCCCGCCCGCGGACGGTGACGCGGATCACCGCGGGTGCCGCGCGCATTGTGGTGGAGGGTGCTATTCAATACCTTCCAGAGTCGGACCTCCTCCTCTTGCCCAGAGTGCGCATGGCGCAGACCAAACCGAAGGCGACCCCGCGGACCATCGCGCACGCGCAGGGGAGATTCGAACTCCCGGCGGCCGGCCGCGCAGTCGTCATCGGGCGTGCCTCGGATGTCCCTCGGGCCTTGGAGCATCCCGCCGTCCGGTCGGCCGCGCGTCTCGCGGTCGCCGGCATCGTCACGGTGGACGAGGATGAGTCGGATCACTCCGCCCGAGGCGCGGAGTTGGATGAGTTGCTGACGTCCGCCCACGCCGACACGGTGCTGGTCGCCGGGCCGTTGGGCCACGATACGATGCGCATCGTCACGGATATCGCACTCCTCAACGCGTGTCGCGTCGTCGCGGTGATGCCGAGCGAGACCGTCGCCGGCCACGAACCGCTGATCGTGTGGGAGGGGGATCGCCCGCTGGTCCAGCTCCTCGGCGCGCGGCACACCTCGCTGCAGTACGCGCTTAAGCGCGTCGTGGATGTCGTCGGTGCGGTCGCCGGGATCATCGCCTTGGCGCCCCTCTTCGCCCTCGTAGCCCTCGTGCTCACGATCGACTCGCGTGGCCCGATCCTCTTCCGGCATCGCCGCGTCGGTCGGGGCGGTCGGTCGTTCGAATGCCTGAAGTTCCGCTCGATGGTCTCGGACGCGGAGGACCGCCTTCGTGAGGATCAGGCCCTGCTGGCCACCTATCACGAGAACAACTTTCGCGTCCCCGACACCGTCGACCCGCGGGTCACCCGGTTCGGTCGGATCCTCCGGCGCACGTCGTTGGACGAGCTGCCGCAATTATGGAACGTGCTGCGTGGGGAGATGAGCCTGATCGGGCCACGCCCCGTCGTGACCGAGGAGCTCGCGCACTTCGCGGGCTCTGAGCGTCTCCTCCTCTCCGTCCGCCCGGGGATGACCGGGATGTGGGCGGTGATGGGGCGGCATGAGGTCGCGTATCCCGAGCGCGCAGAGCTTGAGCTCCGCTACGTCCGGTCCTGGTCCCTGCGGGGCGACCTTGGGATCGCGTTACGCACGATCGGCGCGGTGCTGCACTACGGCTCCGATCTGCCGAGCTGACCTCAGCGAGCCGTCGCGCCGGAGAGGATGGCGCGGGCACGGGCGAGATCGCCCCGACGCAGATAGCGGACGAGATGGACGACGCGCGTGGGGTAGAACCAGAGCGCGAACCGGATCCGGTCGTCCCAGCGATAGTGTGACCGGACCATCCGCCGGCGATTCCGATCGCGCAGATGGATCTTCCCCGGGGTGGGGTCCCCTTCCGGGAAGGCGACCTTGTGCACCATCCGCGCCTGCGGGACGTGGAGGAGTCGCCAGCCGGCACGCCGCGCCCGGAGACTCCATTCGACGTCCTCCCCATACATGAAGTAGTCCGCACGGAAGGCCCCCAGCGCCTCGAGCGCCGTGCGACGAAACAGGATGCCACACCCACAGAGGGATTCCACGGCACGCGGCCCATGGGGCGGACGAATGGTCGACGACGTGCCGTACCCCTCGTGCAGGGCCAGCGCCCGTGCCACGCGGAAGTTCCCCCCTGCCCACCAGATCACATCGTGCGGTCGCTCATGAAGGATCGTGGGTGCGGCGGCGGCGGCCCCGGGATCCGCGGTGAGGGCCCCGACGAGCGCGGACAGCAGGTCCGGCGCGACCTCCGTATCGTCGTTCACGACGAAGACGAACTCCGCCCCCTCGGCGAGCGCGTGCGCGATCCCGACATTGTTGCCCGCCGCATAGCCGAGATTGGCGCCCGTCTGCAGGAGGGTCACCGGGAGCCCACTCGACCGCACCCGTTCGACCGTCGCATCGGTCGAGGCATTGTCGACGACGATGACGGAGAGCGCGACGGCCTCGCTGCGGGAAAGCGAGGCGACGCACGGCACCACGTGCGCCTCGGCATTCCACGTCAGGACGACGGCGGAGACACGGGGGTGGTCAGGCACGTCGAACGCTACCCGCGGACATCACCCTGTCGCCAGTCATCGGCCCCTGGGTAGCTTCCCCCTGTCCATGGCCCCCGACCGCCACCTCGCCCGTCATGTGGCGGTGTTCTCGACCGCACATGCCATCGGGATCATCGCTCCGCTCCTGACCACCCCGTACCTGGCGCGTGTCCTCGGGCCGGAGGGGTGGGCGCCTGTCCTGCTGGCGCAGGGCATCGCCGCGCTCGTCGCGCTCGTCCCGGAATTCGGGTTCGACCTCTCAGGCACCCGCGACCTGGCGATGACCACCGATCAGGGTCGGCGCGCACGGATCGTCAGTGAGATCCATGCCGCACGCCTCCTCCTAATCCCCGTCGCCGCGGTCGTGATCCTCGGCATCACCCATCTGGTGCCCCTGATGGATGCGCACCCCGCCTTGCTGCGTTGGACCTTCATCGCGGCGATCGCTCGGGGATGCTCGCCCCTCTGGATCTTCCAGGGGGTCGGGGCGCCCGAAGGGGCCGTGCTCACCGATGCGTTGGGAAAGCTCGGTGCGGCGTTGGCCGTCTTCTTCGTCGTCGATGGGCCGACCGATGGATGGCGGGTCCTCGCGTTGCAAGGCATCGGCGCGGTGATCCCCCTGCTGGTCCTCGGCTGGCAGGCACATCGACGCATCTCCCCTCTCCCGCTCTCGATGGCCGGCGCCCGCCGCGGACTGACCCGTGGGTGGGCCGTCTTCTCCTTCCGCGGAGCGAGCGCGGCGTACATGCAGGCGAATCTCCTGATCGTCGGCGCGCTCGCCTCGCCGACGGCGGTCACCATGTTCGGGGGCGCCGAGCGGGTGATCCGCGCGGGCATCAACCTCCTCGCCCCGATCACCCAAGCCGTCTTCCCGCGCGTCGCCCGCGCGGTGCCCGCGGGCCCCGAGGCGAATCGGCGTGCCCTCGCGGAGGCGACCTGGATGATCGGAGGTATCGGCCTCGTCCTCTCTCTCGTCTCGTACGTCGCCGCGGGACCGATCATCACGGGGCTCTTGGGTCCGGGATACGAGTCGGCGATCCCACTCCTGCGTGGGCTCTCAGCGCTCCCGACCCTCATCGCCATCGGGACGGTCCTCGGGATCCACTGGGCGGTCCCCCATGGACACGAGCGGTATTTCCTCCGCCACGTTGTGGTCGCGGGCGGGATCAGTCTCTCCTGTGCCGCGCTCTTGATCCCTCGGTTCGGTGCGTGGGGGATGGTGGTCGGGGCGACGGCCGCCGAGAGCTGGGTCGCCGGTGCCCTGGTCCACCGGTTCCTCCGACACCGGGGCGGCCGATGACACCTCGCATCGACATCATCTGCGCCGCGTATCAGGCCGAGGCCTTCATCGACGAGACCCTCCGGTCGGCGATCGCGCAGACGCATCCCGACTGGCGGCTCTGGGTGCGCGATGACGCCTCCTCCGATGCGACGGCCGATCGGGTGGCCGCATGGGCGGCCCGCGATCCGCGGATCACCCTCCTCCATCGGGGGGCGCCGAATCTGGGGGTCGTGGCGGGCTTCGCGTGGTTGCTCGAACGGTTGCCCGACGACACGGCGTATCTCGCCTGCCTCGACGCCGATGATCTCTGGGCCCCGGACCGCCTCGCGACGACGCTCGCCGCCGCGGAGGATCATCGCGCCAGATCGGTGAGGCCGGTCCCCCTCCTGGTGCACTCGGACTGCCGGCTCATCGACGCCGACGGCCGGGAGCTCGCGCCATCGTATTGGGGACGAGCGGGACTCGCGCCCGAGCCGACCTCCCTGCGACGCGTCGCGGTACAGAACGTGGCGACCAGCTCCACGCTCCTCATGAATCGCGCCTTGCTGGATCTCCTTCGTCCGATGCCGACCGCCGGCATCTTCTCCCCCGACTGGTGGTTCACCATGACGGCGGCCGCCTTCGGTGAGGTCCTCGCGATCCCGACCCCGCTGGTGGGGTACCGTCAGCATGGCGCCAACGATGTCGGCGCGACGCGTGGGCGGATCCGGGATCGCTCCGATCTCCTCGATCGGATCCGGCGATGGTCGCGCTCCGGTGATCGACTTCGGCACGACCTCCGGCGCATGGCCGGTCAGGCGCAGACCTTCCACGCCCGGTACGAGGCGCACTTGTCGCCAGCGGACCGCGCGATGCTCCACGCGCTCGCGGCGCTGCCAGCCCTGCCCTTCTGGTCGCGCAAAGCCTCGGTGCTGCGTCACCGGCTGCGCGCCGAACATGGGATGCTCCGCAACCTCGCGCTCCTCCTCCGCGCATGAGGGAACTCGCCCTCGTGCTCTGGGTGGCACTCCTCGGGGCGGACCGGATCGACCTCCTTGGCGGGGAGGGGCCGATCGTCCTCACGCCGTTCTATGTCTTGACCCCGCTCGTGGTGTGGGGTGAGGCGCTGCGCCGCCGTCGGTCCGGTGGGACGCTGGTCCCAGCGCTCCCAGCACATGGGGCCGCCTTCGCGGCCACCGTCCTCGCCCTGCTCGCCGTCGCTGCGCTGTCGGTCCTCGCGAGCCGAGATGTCACGACCTCGGTCGGACGGCTCGTGCTCTTGACCGCCATCTCCTGTGGCACGGGGCTCGTCCTCTGGAGTCTGTGGGATGATCCGCGCTGGACGGAGCGCCTCGCACGCGGGGGACGGTGGGGACTCATCCTCGGTGGGATCTGGAGTCTCCTTGAGGTCACCCAGTTCCTCGGCTGGGTGCCATCCGACTGGTTCGTGGGTCCCGTGCGCCTGCGTCTCGATCCCTACACCTACGCGGGGATCCTCCCGCGCCTCTCCGGGATGACGTTCGATCCGAATCGCGCTGGACTCGTGACGCTCCTCCATTGGGCGTTGATGGACCGAGTGCGACCGCGTCGGCCTGCGTGGGGAGGACTCGCCGGGCTCTTGTTGGTCGGCACCCTCTCCCGCAGCGTGCTCCTCGCGGTCGCATCGTATCTCGTGATTCGGCGGCTCGATGCGATGCGTGGGATGAGCCGACGCTCCGCCGCCCCTCGGTTGGGTATCCCGCTCGCGCTCGCGAGCCTCTCCCTCGCCCTCCTCCTCGCGCCGACCTCGCGGGAACGACTCGGGCGTTTCCTCGCCCCCGTGGCGCAACGGCTCAGCGCCGCGGAGGGATCGGCGCAAGCCCACACCGCCCTCATGCGCCAGGGCGTCGCCGAGGCGACACGGGATGTGCCGCGCACGATGATGGGCGCGGGATATGGGACGTCCTATCTCCTGCTACGAGACCGATTCGGGGGAGATCGGTATGGGAACTTCCATTCCCTCTACGTGACGCTGTGGGTCGAGAGCGGGGTCTTCGCGCTCCTGTTGATCCTCATCCTGTTGATGCGACCGCTCGCACGTCCGAGCGAGTGGCGCGCCCTCGTGTTCGGTGCCATTCTGTTCAACGTGTTCTATCAGTCGATCGCGGAACCCGCTTTCTGGGGGATCCTCGCCCTCGCCTGGTCCGCTCCCCTCTCTCCGCCCCTGCTGCGACCCCGATGATCCGGCCCCTGTCCCTGCTCCTCGGCGTCCTGCTCCTCACCGGCTGCGACAGCCTCCTGTCCTCGCCCCTGCCTCTCGGTCGGATCCGAGTGGAGGCGCGGGACCGGCGCGGGAGCCCCTTACCTGGGATCACGGCCCAACTGTACGTCGGCTATCGACCGATGGGGTATCTCAAGACCGATGCCCGGGGCGTGGTGCTCTACGAGAACGTGCCGGAGGGGCTGTACGGGGTCTATATGCGGCTCCCTGACGGCTATGTGGGGTGGGATGAGGTCGCGGGGCTCCCACGCCGGGACCTCGTAGACGGCATCGATGTGAGGGGGGGGACCGACACGACCCTGCGGTTCGAGTTCCTTCGGCGCGGGACGGGGACGACGGTCGCATGGACGGTGGATGAGGATGCGCGCCCCGTCCCCGGTCGCACCGTGGTGCTGTATCGCGGGTCTGGCGTCGTCGGGGAGGCGGTCTCCGATTCGACGGGCCGTGTCCTGTTCACGGATGTGCCGATGGGGATCTACGGCGTCGCGACCACCGCCCCGCCGGAGTTCGGTGCGCCCGGCCGGGCCTACGTCTACCGCGACAACTTGGTGATGGATGGGGGGCACTGGGAGGTCGTGCGCCTCGAGCTCCCCCGCTGCAGCGGATCGCTGACCCCGCGGGTCCTCGATGCCGCGAATGCCCCGGTGCCCGGCGCGAGCGTGACGCTGTACCGAGGCCCCCAGTTCTTCCGAACCGCCGTGACCGATGCCCGCGGCGAGGTGGTGTGGACCCGGATCGATTGCGGGGAATACGGGGTGTTCGTCGTCCCGCCAGCGGGCTACCAGTCGCCGTACGCGCGGGACACCGCCTTCGTCGACGGCATCCGCGTCACCGACCTCTCGACACGGCCCGTCATCCTCCGCGCCTTCAAGACGCCGTGAGGTCCTCGCCGAGCAGGCGACGGCTCAACATCAGCGCCCGCGCGATCGCCTGATCCATGTCGTAATAGCGATACTCGCCCAGGCGACCGCAGATCAGGACGTTGGGATCCGCCGCAGCCCGCTGGCGATAGGCCTCGTAGAGGCGTCGGTTCGTCTCATCGGGGAAGGGATATTCGAACCCATCCGGCGTGTCCGGGGTGTAGGGCGTCTCCTGCGTCAACACGGTGCCTCGGATCGCACGCGCCTCGTCTGGCGGCATCATCCGCTTCCACTCGAGCGTGCGGATCTGTGGTCCCGTCGCCGGATCGGGATGATTGACCTGCCCCGCCGCCAGGAGGAAACCATCGACCTCCGGATGGAAGCGATGCGTGCGCCGCTGACCGCGATACCTGAGGCGACCGAGATCGCCGCCGTAGAACTCATCGATGGGCCCGGTGAAGATCAGGCACCGTCGAGCGACCCATCGGGCGCGCTCCTGCAGGAAGTCCACCCCCAGCTCGACCGGGATGCCCTCGAGCATCGCCGACATCCAGGCGGCATAGCCCCGGCGCGGGATCCCCTGGAAGGCATGGCGCATGAGGCGAGGATCGTCATCCTCCCGGACATCGAAGCGCTTGGCGAGGTCCGCACTCAGGGAGCGGGCCGGGACCCCCCACTGCTTCTCCGTGTAGCCTTGCACGAACTTCCGGTAGACCGGCTCCGGCATCATCGCCAGCGAGGCTTCCTCGAAGTTGGTCGGCGTCCCCTGGAAGCCAGGGGTCCAGGTCGCGCCGATCGTCCGACGGATGTACGACGCGGCGATCGGCCACTGCTCCGCGATGCCATCGACCTCGGACCGCAGCTCCGCCACGTAGGGGTAGAAGTCGTCGAACCGCGTGACGAACCGCCAGAGCGCCTCCGCATTGGTCCGGAAATAATGCGGCCCATAGGTATGGATGCGGATGCCCGAGGGGTGCAGATGATCGTGCACGTTGCCCCCGAGATGGTCGCGCCGTTCGAGGACGACGACCTCTCGCCCTGCGTCTCGGAGGGATCGCGCGATGACCGCCCCGGTCAGACCGGAACCGACGACGAGGAAATCGGCGGCGGGCACCGCGTCAGGCGAGGCGCGTGGAGCGCTGCGCCGCCGCGACGGCCGCCCCCACCGAGAGCCCCAGGACGATGGCGAGCACCAGATGGACCCAGACCTTCGGGAATTGCGGATCGTCGGGATGCGCGAGGATCGGCGTATCGACGATACGGACCTGATCGAGTCGCAGGGCCTCACGGAGCTCCGTCTGCCGCAGCTGCTTCTGCAGCAACAGATAGCCTTCGTTGAGCACTTGGCGATCGCGCAGGAGCCGGATGTAGGCCATCTCCTCTCGCGGGAGTCGCGCGAGTTCGGCGTCGATCGAATCGATCGCGGCGGTGAGCGAACGGCTGCGGAGGGCGACCGCTTCCAGATACTGCGTGCCGAGCCGCTGCAACGAGCGCTCGATCTCCGCGATCCGCGAGGCCAGCTGCCGCAGCTCTCGACTCTCATCGGCGAGAAGCAGTTGGCGTTCGGATCGCGTGTTCTCCAAGGTCAACAACGACTCGAGCAGATCCTGGATCGCCCGATTCTCGAGGAGGGACGGATAGGTCGCCAACTGCCGATACGCCTCGGGTGACCGGGCCTGCCCCGCCCGGGACTCCGTGAGCGCCAGCATCCCCGCGACCGCCCGCCGCTCGACCTCTGCCGCATCGAGCTCAGCCCGCAGCGCCGCATACCGCTTGATCTGCGCGGCCGCCTGCTCCTCCGGGACCACCAACCCACTCCGCTCCTGATTCCGCCGGAGCGCCTCCTCGGCGGCGGTGAGCGCCGCCCGCTGGGCCTCCACCTGCCGACGAAGCTCAGCGGCCGTGGACCCGAGATCCCCGCGCTCGGTGCGGGCGACGAACGCGAGATACTCGGCGAGCATGCGCTCCACCACCTGTGCCGCGAGTCGCCGGTCGGAGTCGTCGAAGGTGATGGCGATGAGACGCGACCCGATCTCCTGTCGACGGACATCGAGACGGTCGGCCAAGGCCTCGCGCACCTCGAACCGGGGAGCGAGCCGGAGCGTGATCGGGGACCGCGACGCTTCGGGGCCGAGCCGTGGATCGAAGCGGAGCCAGAGGCCTCCGAGGCGGAGGGTATCTCCCGGGACCAGCGTCGTCGCGGACGGCGTCAGGGTCGAGGGATCGTCGAGGTCGAGGGCGACCGCCCAAGAGGGGCCGTCGGTCGGGGTGAAGACGATCTCCCCCTCGAGTGCATCCTCTGGCTCGCGATACGAGACCGACACGACCTCCGCGCGCTCCCCGGCGGGCCGACGCACCGTGAGGGCGAGTGAATCGATCACCGCATCGAGCACCCGGCGGCTGGTGAGGACGCCGATCTCCGACTCGACCTCGTCGCGACTCAACCCGAGCATCCCCGCCCCGGGGATCGCACTCAGCGCGTCAGAGAGACCAGAGCTGGACGGATCGTCCTGCACCCGGACGAGGGCGGTGCTGCGGTACCGGGGCGTGACCAGGAGGGTCCACGTCATCACCGCGACGAAACATCCCAGTCCCACGACCAGGGGGAGCCGACGCCACTGCAGGAAGGTCATGGGCGGAAGAAGAAGCGCTGGGTGGAGGGCGTCAAGGTCAGGGCGAGACTCCAGGTGCGGTAATCGATCCCCTCGTAATACCCGCGGATCGGGTCCCGCAGGAGCGCTTGGTTCAGATAGGCCAGCCGAACCCCACGAGAGAGTTCGATGTCGGTCGCCATGCCGAAGAGGGGGAGTGCGGCGCGGAGACTGCCCATCAGGGTGACATCCGGGAGCTTCCCCTTCCCTCCCGGCACGACCTCCGTGAAGAGGGGGCCGTTGAGCCATCGCACGCGGGTGAACGCGACCCCGAACCGTGAGCGACGCCCATGCCAGTCGGCGGCGAGGTGTTGGCTCGAGGACCCCGGACCGATCATCGGGCCGAGCATCTGGCCGGAGTGGGTCCAGCCCTGGGGCAGCGCCGCGCTGGTGTAGGACAGTCCCACCGGACGGACACGGAGCGAGGGGCTCGGTTCGGTGTAGGTGAACTCCGACTGCAGCTG
>CAIVJV010000017.1 GCA_903906325.1 uncultured Gemmatimonadota bacterium | reverse complement strand
TGCTACCTGGCCCCTGTCTTCTGATCCCTGCTCTTGCAGAGACTCCGCACCGGGCAGGCGCCGCAGTGCCTCACCCGCGCGGTGCAGAGGAGCGCGCCCAACTCCATCAGTGCCTGATTATGTGTCCATGACGCCCGGCCCGTGCGCGGGAGCGTCGCCTCGGCGATCGCCCAGATCGCCTTCTGGTCGCGCGCACGCTTGGGATGGAGGTGCGGGGCGAAGACGCGCGTGAGCACGCGCGCCACGTTGGTGTCCACGAGGGGGGCGCGCCGTTCGAAGGCGAAGGTCGCGACGGCCCCGGCGGTGTAGGGGCCGATCCCCGGAAGGGTGCGAAGCTGGTCCGCCTCGGTCGGGAATCCTTCGCGGACCACCCGACGAGAGAGTTTGTGCAGGTTCCGCGCCCGGGCGTAGTAGCCGAGCCCCTCCCACTGCGCGACGACCTGTGACTCCCGCGCCTTGGCGAGCCGCTCCACCGAGGGGAACCGCTCCAGGAAGCGGTGATAGAAGTCGATCACCCGCGCGACCTGCGTCTGCTGGAGCATCAGCTCCGAGACGAGGATCCGATACGGGTCGCGCGTCTGCCGCCACGGGAGGTCCCGGGCGTGGCGCCGATACCAGGCCCGGAGCTTGGTGCCGAAGGTCCGGAGGGCCGTGGGGTCGAGCCGTATCGCCGGTCGGGTGCCGCGTCGCGCGCGGCGGCCTGCGGCATCACCCACGGTCAGTGCGGATCCCAAGCGGGCACGGCGGCGAAGAGCCCGCCGTCGACGATCAGCTCGCGCGCGAGGAGCATGCCCACGACGATCGAGAGCGCGCCGGCCGCCAGACGGATCCCGCCCTGCGCGCGACGGACGGCATTCGCCGCATACAGCGCCGGCGCGGCGATGAGCGCGGTGACCAGCATCATCCCGGCGATCGTCCCGAGACCGAAGACCGCGAGATATGCCACCGCCTGCCAGGTCTCGCGGATCGCACTCAACGCGAGGATCGTGACCGCGGCGGAGCCCGCCAGCCCATGGACGATCCCGATGATGATCGGGCGGCGCGTGCTCGTCGGGGTGGGGGCCGAAGCGTCCCCACCGCGCGGCCGGAGATTCGCGAACCCGAGCCCGATCAACATCAGGGCGACCCCGAACTCGAGCCCGAGGCCCACCCGCGGCGGCACGACCAATCGAAAGGCGATGATCGCCCCGCCGACGAGCAAGATGGTGATCGAGTGCCCGATGCCCCAGAGGGCACCGAGCCGCGCGGCGCGGCGCACCGTCCGCTCCTGGGTCACGGAGGTGGTCACGGCGGCGATATGGTCGGCATCGGTGGCGTGCTGGAGCCCGAGCAAGAACCCCAGCGCGATCACGGAGAGGGGACTGATCATCGTGGTCAGGTGACGGTCGTCGTCTTCCGCTTGAGGAAGTCCATCAGGATGAACTGCCCCAGGGTCATGGTGTTGGTGAAGTACGCGCGCCCGCGGGTGATCCCGCAGACCATCTTGACGAACTCCACGAGGGCGCGGTCGCGGGCGAGCATGAAGGTATGCACCGGGATCCCCGCTTTGCGACAGGCCGCGACCTCGGTCAGCGTCTCCTGCAGCACGAAGGGGTCGAACCCCATCGGGTTCTTGTAGATCTGCCCGTCGGGGAGGGTGAGCGCCGACGGCTTCCCGTCGGTGATCATGATGATCTGCCGCATCTCCTTCCGCTGCGCGTTGAGGATGCGGCGCGCCATCTTGAGCCCTTCGGCCGTGTTCGTGTGATAGGGCCCCACCTGCGCCGAGGCCAGCGCGCCGAGCGGGATCTCCTCCGCGGAGTCGTGGAAGAGGACGACGGAGATGGTGTCGCCGGGGAACTGCGTGCGGATCAGGTGCGTCAGGGCGAGGGCGACCTTCTTCGCCGGTGTGAAGCGATCCTCACCGTACAGGATCATCGAGTGCGAGCAGTCGAGCATCAGGACCGTCGCACAGCTCGATCGGAAGTCGGTCTGCCGCACCATGAGGTCGCGGTAGTCGAGGTCCATCGGCACCTCGAGCGACCCCGTGCGGAGCATCGCGTTCTTGAGGGTCTCGTTCAGATCGAGGTTGAGCACATCGCCGAACTCGTAGGGCCGACTCCCCGCGTCCGACTCGACCCCGGTCGCGAGATGCGGGGTCTCGTGCGAGCCCACGCTGCTGCGCCCCATCCCCCCGAGGATCCCGCGGAGCGCCTTGTAGCCGAGGAAGTCGATGCCCTTCACGGTCAGGTCGAACTGCACCTGCTGTGCGGCCGCTTGGGCGAGTCCGCCGGGGCCGAGGACCGCGCGCGGGTCGGCCTTCCCCTCGCCGGTCGGCTTCGCCGTCAGGAACCCCTCGGCGATCAGGCGCTGGACGATCTCATCGAGGAGCGCGGAGAGCTTCGCCTCGGAGATCTCGTCGCCATCGCCGCGGAGCGCCTCCAGCATCTCGGGGGTGAACTGCCCGCTGGCGATCAGCGCCTCGAGGATCGCCTGGCGGAGGGCGTCGAGGGAGCGGTCGCCCGAGTGCTCGGCATCGGAGAGCCCCCACGGGTCGGGGTTCCCCCCGCCCGCGAATCCCGACTGGAGGAGGAAGTCCGCCAGCTGGTCGAGGAGCCCCTGGAGGTCGACCGCGTCGGCCGATTCGGGGCGGAACTTGGAGTAGGTGTGGAAGCGCATGGGGGGCTATGCGCCGAACACCGCGAGCGGCCCCGAGGTTCCTTCGGAGGGGTTCGACCGGCGACCTTTCGCGGACCGGCATGTCGCGCTCCCTCTTCGGTTCCGCACAGAACCCCTTCCGCCTCCTGGGCCAGTACCGCGATTTCCGCCTCTTCTGGGTGGGACAGACGGTGTCGCTGGTGGGCTCGTGGATGCAGCAGATCGCGGTGGGGTGGACGGCGCTCGAGCTCTCGAACGACCCCTTCTTGGTGGGGCTCGTCGCCGCCGCCGGCACCGTCCCGATCCTGGTGCTGTCGATCCCCGGCGGGCATGTCGCGGACCGGCACGAGCGCCTTCGGGTCGTCCGCATCGCACAGGCCTTGCTGCTCGCCGAGGCCGCCCTCCTCTGGCTCTTCTCCGTCACGGGCCACCTCACCATCGGGTGGCTCCTCGCGCTCTCGCTCTTCGGCGGGGTGATGGCGGCGTTTGAGATCCCCGCACGCCAATCGCTGATCGTCGAGCTCGTGGGGAAGGAGGATCTCCCGCAGGCCATCGGGCTCAATTCCACCGGCTTCAACCTCGCCCGTGTCGCGGGCCCCAGCATCGCGGCGCTCGTCGTCGCCACCCTCGGGGTGTCGTGGACCTTCGGCTTGAACGCATTGAGCTATCTCGCCGTGCTGATCGCGCTCTCGATGATGACGCCGATGCCGCGTGATCGTGCCACGCGCCCCTCCCGCAACGTGATGCAGGGGCTTCGCGAGGCGTACACGCACATCCGCACGACCCCGCCACTCGGGATGCTCCTCGCGATCGCGATGGGGTTCTCGGTCCTCGGGGTCCCCGTGCTCTCCCTTCTTCCCGTGGTCGCACGCGATCAGCTGGGGCTCGGCGCCGACGGCTACGGCTCGCTGATGGCGACCTTCGGGCTCGGGGCGGTGGTGGGGGCGCTTGCGATCGCAGCGACCGGGGGTGGGGCATCCAAGGGCCGACTCTTCCGCCGCGCCTCGTTCGCGCTCCCGCTCCTCCTCCTCGCCTTCGCCCTCACGCATCAGGTCGTCCTCGCGGCCATCCTCCTCTTCGGCGTGGGCCTCGCGATGATCCTCAACAACGCCCTCGTGAATGCGCGGTTGCAGGAGCTCGTCCCCGACACGCTGCGTGGGCGCGTGCTCTCCATCTACGTGATGGTCTACGTCGGGGGCTCCCCGATCGGGAGCGCGATGGGCGGGTGGGTGGCGCGCGCCGCCGGGGTGGAGTGGGCCATCGGGGGCGGTGCGGCGGTGATGCTGCTCTTCGCCACCTGGGCGTTCCGCCGGCAGCCCCGCCTCGCCACCTAGGGCTCGTGCTCGTCGGTCTCCGCGGGCCGCTGTGACCGCCGCGCGGCCCGTCCGTATCGTCCCCCCTCGGAGCGCGAGAGCTTCCGCCGCGCCACGAGCGCCTCGAGTACCAGCTCGCAGGCCACGAGGAGGTCCGCCGGATCGTCGGTCGCGAGCCCGGCGGCGGTGAGCTGCTCCACCAACCCCGGCACCACCGAGAACCCGATCTGCGCCGACTCGGTGCCGGCATCGTCGCTCACCTGGAGCGCCTGGCCCTGCTCGAACCAGAGCACGATCGCATCGACGTCGAGCGAGACCTCCCGCTCCTTGAGCGTCGCATCGGCCGCGCGCCGGATCAGCTCGCGGGCGATCGTCGCCCCACCGATCAGCTCCCCCTCGTATTCGAGCTCGATCTTCCCCGTGATCGCCGGGAGCGCCGCGTAGATGTCCGCGAGCCGCGGGACGATCGCGAGTTCCCCCAGCTGCATCGCACGCCGCTCGGCGTTGGAGATCACGTTCTCGAGCAGGGTGATCGAGAGGCGCTGCGAGACACCGGACCGCTGATCGATCCGCTTCTCGCTTCGTGCCTCGAACGCCACGCGCTCCGCCACCTCGGCCACGATCGGCGAGAGGCGCAGTGGGAGCCCGCCACGCTCGGTCCAGGCCTCCTGCGCGGTGATCCGCTGCGCGAGCGCCACCGAGGTGGGATAGTGGGTGATGATCTCGCTCCCGATCCGGTCCTTGAGCGGGGTGATGATCTTCCCGCGCGCCGTGTAGTCCTCGGGGTTCGCGGTGAAGGCGAGCACCACGTCGAGCGCGAGGCGCACGGGATAGCCCTTGATCTGGACATCCCCTTCCTGCATCACGTTGAACAAGCCGACCTGCACCTTCCCGGCGAGGTCGGGGAGTTCGTTCAGCGCGAAGAGCCCACGATGCGCCCGCGGGAGCATCCCGTAGTGGATCGAGAGCTCGTCCGAGAAGAGATGGCCGCCACGGGCGGCCTTGATCGGATCGAGGTCGCCGATCAGGTCGGCGACGGTCACATCGGGTGTCGCCAACTTCTCGACGTAGCGTTGCTCGGGGGTGAGCCAGTCGATCGGCGTGTCATCCCCGGCCGTGCGGACCAGGTCGCGTCCGAACTTGGAGATCGGGGCGAAGGGATCATCATTGGTCTCGCTCCCGGCGAGCACCGGCAGGGCGGGGTCGAGGAGCGTGGTGAGCGCGCGCAGGAGGCGTGACTTCGCCTGCCCGCGCAGCCCGAGCAGGATGAAGTGATGCCGAGAGAGCAGGGCGTTCACGATCTGCGGCATCACCGAGTCCTCATACCCGAGGACACCCGGGAAGAGCGGGGCGCGAGTCGCCAGCTTGGCGAGGAGGTTCGTGCGGATCTCGTCCTTCACCGAGCGACCGCGCGTAGTGGGTGCGCCGAACGGGGAGGACTTGAGGGCGCCGAGGGTGGTCGGCAGGGGCTGGGTCACGGGAGGCTCGGAAGAGGGAACCCGTGGTCAACGCATGACACCGCAGGGTGGTTCACCACGGCGCGGCGCAGCCGTCCGGGACCCGCGAGCCTCATCCGGCGACGCGGATCTCCACGAGGTTGTCGTAGAACACCGGTCCCGCGCCCATATCGGTGAGGCGCTGGCTCGTCGTCGCGTTCACGTTCCGCCCATCGGGCGAGGTCTTGGCCCACCAGATCCCAGGCGCCCAGGCCACCCCCTCGCGGATCCCCTCGCGGAGGCGCGCGGTGGCCGCGAAGTGCCCCCGATCGTTCTCGACGATCACCCGCATCCCATCCCGGATCCCACGCCGCTCGGCGTCATGCGGGTGCAGCGAGACCTCGGGGGCGCGCGCCGCCCGCTGGAGTGACCCCACGTTCACGAAGGTCGAGTTCATGAACTGGTGCGCCGGCGAGGAGATGAGCGCGATCGGGAAGCGCGCGGCGAGGGCAGGGTCCCGCTCCGGTGACTCATAGGGCGGCGTGTACGTCGGCAGGGGATCGAGCCCCATCGCCGCCATCCGCTCTGAGTAGAACTCGCATTTCCCACTCGGCGTATGGAAGCCGCCGGTCGCGAAGGGGAGATAGGGCGTCGGGAGCGCGAGCCGTACCCATCCCTGCGCACGCAACGCCTCCAGCGTGACGGGACGCATCCGAGGATCATGCGTCTCGAGCGCCTGCGCGATCAGCGTCGCATCATCATCCTGCAGATACGCGTCGGTCAGCCCCATCCGCGCGGCGAGGCGCCGGAAGATCTCGGTGTTGGGCAGCGCCTCCCCGACCGGGGCGATCGCCGGCGTGTTGAGTGTGGCGTAGAGATGCCCATACGACCAATGCAGGTCCTGATGCTCGAGCTGCGTCGTCGCGGGGAGGACCCAGTCGGCGTAGTCACAGGTGTCGGTCCGGAAGTGCTCGAGCACGACGGTGAACAGGTCATCCCGCTGGAGCCCACGCGTCACCGTCAGGTGATCGGGGGCGATCGCCGCGGGATTCGAGTTGTAGACGACGAGCGCGCGGACCGGCGGCCCCCCGACGCCGGCATCCGGGGCGGTGAGGGCCTGGCCCAGGAGCGACATGTTGATCGTACGGGTCCCCGGTGGGATCAGATCCGGGCGCTGCAAGGCGGCCTTGTTGAAGGCGAAGTTCGCACTGGAGGAGAGCTGCACGCCGCCGCCGGCACGCCGCCAATGGCCGGTGATCGCGGGGAGACAGGCGATCGTCCGGACCGCCATCGCCCCACCGGCATGGCGCTGCAATCCGTAGTTGATGCGGATGAAGGCCGCGCGCGCCTTCCCATACTGCTGCGCGAGCGTGACGACCCGCTCGGCGGGGATCCCCGTGATCGCCGCGACGCGCTCCGGGGGGTACTCCCGCACCCGCTCACGCAACGCGTCGGCACCGAGCGTGTACTGCGCGAGGTAGGCGTCATCCTGCAGTCCGTCGGCGAAGAGCACATGCATGATGCCGAGGGCGAGCGCGGCATCGGTGCCAGGACGGATCCCGATCCACTCATCACACTGCTCGGCGGTACGCGTCTTGATCGGGTCGATGCAGATGACGGGCGCCCCCCTCTCGCGCGCCTGGAGCACGAAGGGCCAGAGGTGCGGGTTCGAGGTGAGGGTGTTCGTCCCCCAGAGGATGACGAGGTCGCTCTCGGCCACCGTCTCCATGTCGGTCCCGATGCTCGCCCCGATCGTCATCCGCATCCCCATCATCCCTGCGGTCGCACAGATGGTGCGATCCAACAGCGAGGCGCCGATGCGATGGAAGAAACGACGATCCATCGACTCGCCTTGCAGCAAGCCCATGGTGCCCGCATACGAGTACGGGAGGATCGTCTGCGGGCCGTCAGGCGAGCTGCGGATCGCGTGTAGTCGCTCTGCGATCGCATCGAGTGCCTCGTCCCAGGTCGCGGGTTCGAATCGCGCACCCGGACCCTTCGGCCCCACGCGGCGCAGCGGGGAGAGTACCCGCTCGGCGTGATACGTCCGCTCGAGATAGCGGTTCACCTTCGTGCAGAGGAACCCCTGTGTGACCGGGTGGGACGCGTCCCCTTGGATCCGCGTGGCACGACCCTCCTCGACCGTCACCAGGGTGGCGCAGGCGTCGGGGCAGTCGTGTGGG
>CAIVJV010000016.1 GCA_903906325.1 uncultured Gemmatimonadota bacterium | reverse complement strand
TCTCGCTCGGCCTCAAGCAGGCCTCTGAGGATCCCTGGCTCCGGATCGGGGAGTCGTACCCGGTGGGGACCGAGCTCCCCGGCGTCGTGGCGCGCCTGATGGAGAAGGGCGTCGTCGTCGACATCGGCAACGACATCGAAGGGTTCATCCCGCTCTCGCACTTCGAGGGGCAGGTGGAGAGCCCGGCGGACGTCGCGTGGGAGAAGATGGCGATCACCGTGCGCATCCTCGAGGTGGATCCGATCCACCGCCGGATCGTACTCGGTGTGGTCGACATCCCGGCGGGCCAGGAGCGGCCGGCGGAGCCCTCGAAGGTCCACAGCGAGGATGAGGTCCCGGAGATCCCGGCCGATCTCGACGCGGTGATGGAGGACTGACCGCTCGCGCGGTCATCCCCTCTCACGTGAGACACGGGGCCCCGGTCGCGCAGGCGATCGGGGCCTCGTCGCATCCCCCCTCAACCCGTCCGCCTCGGGGGGGCGCCCGGGCCTGTGAGTCGACGCGCGGCGTGATACGTTTCCGCCATGTCTGCCATGCATGAGAAACTCGCCCTGCTGGAGCGCCGTCGCGCCGAGTCCGAGCGCGGGGGCGGCCCCGAGCGGCTGAAGGCCCAGCACGAGAAGGGGAAGCTCTCCGCCCGCGAACGGATCGACCTCCTCCTCGATGAGGGGAGCTTCGTCGAGACCGATCGCTTCGTCACGCACCGCTCGACCGACTTCGGGCTCGAGCAGCAGCGCCCGTACGGCGATGGCGTGGTCACCGGGCATGGTCGGATCGACGGGCGCGTGGTGTATCTCTTCTCGCAGGATTTCACCGTCTTCGGTGGCTCGCTCTCCGAGGCGCACGCGGGGAAGATCTGCAAGATCATGGACCTCGCGATGCAGAATGGGGCACCGGTCATCGGCCTCAACGATTCCGGCGGTGCCCGCATCCAGGAGGGGGTCGTCTCCCTCGGCGGCTACGCCGACATCTTCCTCCGGAACACCCTCGCCTCCGGGGTGATCCCGCAGATCTCGGCGATCCTCGGCCCCTGCGCGGGCGGGGCGGTGTACTCCCCCGCGATCACCGACTTCATCTTCATGACCCGCGGGACCTCGTACATGTTCGTCACGGGGCCCAACGTGGTGAAGACGGTGACGCACGAGGAGGTCTCGATGGAGACCCTCGGTGGGGCCGACACCCACGGCGTGACCTCCGGGATCTCGCACTTCACCGCGAGCTCCGAGGTGGAGTGCCTGCAGGGGATCCGCGATCTCCTCCGCTTCCTCCCGAGCAACAACGTGGATGCGGTCCCGCGCGGCGCGGGGCGCGACCCACGCGACCGGCGCGATGAGGCGCTGCTCGACCTCATCCCGCCGCAGGCGACCCAGCCATACGACATGCACGAGGTCCTCCGCCGCGTGGTCGACGATGGCGAGTTCCTCGAGGTGCAGCCCGACTTCGCCGGGAACATCCTCTGCGGGTTCGCGCACCTGGGTGGGCACAGCGTGGGGATCGTCGCGAACCAGCCCGCGGTCCTCGCCGGCGTGCTCGATATCGATGCGAGCGTGAAGGCGGCGCGCTTCATCCGCTTCTGTGATGCGTTCAACATCCCGGTGGTGACCTTCGTCGATGTCCCAGGGTTCCTCCCCGGCGTCGCGCAGGAGCATGGCGGGATCATCCGCCACGGCGCCAAGCTCCTCTACGCCTATTGCGAGGCGACGGTCCCGAAGCTCACGGTGATCACGCGCAAGGCGTATGGCGGCGCGTACGATGTGATGAGCTCCAAGCACATCCGTGGCGACCTGAACCTTGCCTGGCCCTCGGCGGAGATCGCGGTGATGGGGCCCAAGGGCGCGCGCTTTGTGCGCACCTGCGACGCCTTCAACATCCCGCTGATCACCTTCACCGACGTCCCCGGCT
>CAIVJV010000015.1 GCA_903906325.1 uncultured Gemmatimonadota bacterium | reverse complement strand
GGCGCGGGGCCGGCCGTCGGGCTGGCGGTGGGGCTCGCCGTCGGCCTCGCCGCGCCGGCGGTCTGCGGGTTCGAGAGCAGCTGCGTCCCACCTCCCGTTGCGGGAAGCGTCTGCGGGGCGACCGACGGGTTCTCCGCGGTGACCTGCGCCGTGGGCGTCGAGTCTGCGCTCCCAGCGGGCGCCCCTGCGGGCACGGCACCGCCCCCGATCAACCCCATCTTCCAGGCGACCACGGCGATCGCCAAGGCGGCGCCCACCCCGCCGAGGGCGAGTGGCGTCTTGCTCTTGGGCGCGGGGGCCACGGTGGTCGTCGTCCCGGCGGGGGCGGCCGCGCGGCCACCCACGCGGGTGGGGGGCATCGGCGTCCGTGCCGCGGCCGTGGCGGGGGCACTCATCACGACGGTGCCCGCCTCGTCGGTGGGGTGGGCCGGCATCGACGCGAGCGCCGCCGCGAACTCGCGGCCGAACTGCGCCGCGCTCTGGTAGCGGTCCTTCGCATCCCGTGCGAGCGCGAGGTCGAGCGTGGCTTGCACCGCCTCAGGCCAGGCGACATCGGGGCGGACCTCCGCGAGGGCGCGGGGCACATCGGTGAGGCGCATGATCATCGCCTCCTGCGCCGAGGTCGCGGAGAAGGGGAGGGCGCCGGTGAGGCAGTTGAAGGCGACGAGCCCCAACGCATAGATGTCGGAGCGCCCATCCAGCTTGTCGCCGGCGAGCTGCTCGGGGCTCATGTATTCCGGGGTGCCGACGACCATCCCCGTCTTGGTCACGTTCTGCGCCTCGCTCGTGCTCGCCTTCGCGATGCCGAAGTCCACGACCTTCACGAGGTCCGACCCATCGCGGTTCCGGGCGACCATGATGTTGTCGGGCTTCAGGTCGCGGTGGACGATGCCGGCGTCGTGGGCGATCTGCAGCGCATCCGCGGTCTGATGGATGATGCTCGCGGCGCGGGCGGGTTGGAGGGGGCCGCCCTTCTCGATGATGTCGGTGAGCGCCGACCCCTCGATGAACTCCATCGCGAGGTAGATCATCCCATCCGGCGTCTCACCGAAATCGTAGATGCCGCAGATGTTCGGGTGGCTGAGGCGCGACGCGTTGGAGGCTTCGCGATTGAACCGCGCGACGGCGTCGGGGTCGGTGTTCATCCCCGGGTTCATCACCTTGAGCGCGCTCTTGCGCCCCATCTTCACATGCTCGGCGAGGTAGACGGTGCCCATCCCACCGGCGCCGAGCTTCTTGAGGATGTGATAGCGATCCGCGACGACGGAGCCGAGGAGGTCGCCCTGGTTCGCGGCGGCGCGGAGGGCGGTCCCGTCGCGAGGGCAGAATCGCTCCGAGAGGGGGTACTCGGTGCCGCAGGTGGGACAGATCTTCTGGTTCTCGCTCACCGGATCCTCATGCCACTCGCGTGGGGTGGGCCGACATCAGTCGCGGGGCGTCGCCCGCGCGAGGGCGGTCGACGGCATCTGCCGAATATACGGGCCGATCGGACGGGGCGGGAGTAAGATGGAGGGTGTGGTGGGACGACCAGGAGGCGGGATGAGCGAGGCGTTGATGGGACCGCCGCGGATCGCGGCGCGCGCATGGGTGCACGCGAGCGCGGTCGTGGTGGGGGATGTGGTGCTCCAGGACGACGTGAGCGTGTGGCCCACGGCGGTGATCCGCGGCGACCGCGATCGGATCACCATCGGCGAGGCGAGTAACGTGCAGGATGGCGCGGTGCTGCATGCCGACCCCGGGGTCCCGTGCACCATCGGGGCGCGCGTGACGATCGGCCATCGGGCCGTGGTGCATGGGGCGACGGTGGAGGACGGTGCGCTGATCGGGATCGGCGCGATCGTGTTGAATGGGGCGGTGGTGGGCGCCGGGGCACTCGTCGCTGCGGGGGCGGTGGTGCCGGAGGGGATGGTGGTCCCCGCGGGTGTGTTGGTGCGCGGGGTGCCGGCGAAGGTGGTCGGCGCCTTGGATGCGGCGCAGCAGGCGCGTGTCGCGCGCGGCTGGGCGACCTATGTGGAGTTGAAGGATCGGTACGCGGGGTCAGGTGCCAGCGATGCGCGGGGGTGAGTGGATCGCGGCATACGCGGAAGGGAGCAAGGACTGGCGCCGGGGATCGACGTGCGGTACACTCCGCTTCCCTCGCGGGCTCGGGGCGATGTGCCGGGCGCGCGAGTTTGCTAAGTGATTGTGAGTCAATCGGTTGCCGGTCGCAGTGTTGTCGAGCTTTTGGTGCTGTCCGGGTGTCGCGAAGGTGCGGGAGGAAGGAGACACTTGGGGGTCGTGGAAAACTCGTCGTGCGCGGCCGTTTCGTGATATCGCATTCGTAAGTCCTTTCGTTGATGGGGTTTGTCTCGTGCTTGCGCGGCTTCACGAGTCGCGTAGTTTGGACCCCCTCGACCCCTCACCACCCTTCGTTGGAGATGTGGCAATGGCTCTTCCGGTGACCCCCCCATCGACCCCCGCGACCCTTTCGCAGAACGCGCGCACGGTCCTCGACAAGCGCTATCTGGTGAAGGACAAGACCGGGAAGTCGGTGGAGACGCCGGAGGACATGTTCTGGCGCGTCGCGACGACGGTCGCGGAGCCGGAGCGTCGCTATGGCGCCACCGAGAAGCAGGTGGAGAAGGTCGCGCGCCAGTTCTATGAACTGATGACGCAGCGGCGTTTCGAGCCGAACTCGCCGACCCTCATGAACGCGGGGCGTCCGCTCGGGCAGCTCTCGGCCTGCTTCGTGCTCCCGGTGGACGATGCGCTCTCCAACGGGCACAGCGGCATCTATGACACGCTCCGCTCGATGGCGCTCATCCATCAGAGCGGGGGCGGCACCGGCTTCTCCTTCTCGCGGATCCGCGCGAAGGGGTCGATGGTGCGCTCGACCACCGGCGTCGCGAGCGGCCCGGTCTCGTTCATGCAGCTCTATGACGCGTCGACCGACGCGGTGAAGCAGGGGGGCACGCGCCGCGGCGCGAACATGGGGATCCTCCGGGTCGATCACCCCGACGTGATGGAGTTCATCACGTGCAAGGAGGATCTGACCAAGATCACCAACTTCAACATCTCGGTCGCCATCACCTCGAAGTTCATGGAGGCCCTGAAGGCGGGGTCGTCCTACGACATCATCGATCCGATCTCCAAGGCGGTCGTCGGCCAGCTCGACGCGCGTGAGGTGTGGGACAAGATGATCGAGGGGGCGTGGCGCACCGGGGAGCCTGGCGTCTTCTTCATCGACGAGGCCAACCGGTACAATCCGGTCCCGCACCTCGGCGCCTACGAGGCGACCAACCCGTGCGGTGAGCAGCCCCTCCTCGCCTACGACGTCTGCAACCTCGGCTCGATCAACGTCGGCTACTATGTGGTCGACGGCGTGATGGATTGGAAGGCGTTCGCGAAGGACATCCATCTCTCGACGCGGATGCTCGACAACATCATCGATGCGAACAAGTACCCGCTCCCGGAGATCGACGCGCTCGCGAAGCGCATCCGTCGCATCGGGCTCGGCGTCATGGGCTTCGCCGATGCGCTGATCCGCCTCGGCATCAAGTACGACAGCGCCGAGGGGGTCGAGTTCGGCCGGAAGGTGATGGAGTTCGTCGACGTCGAAGGGAAGAAGGAGTCGGCGCGGTTGGCCGAGGAGCGTGGCGTCTTCCCGGAGTGGGAGCGCTCGATCTGGGGCCCGGACGCCACCTGCGCGCGCGACGAGGCGGGGCAGCGGATCCGCCCGGAGATGACGCTCCGCAATTGCAACGTCACCACCGTCGCCCCGACCGGGACGATCTCGATCATCGCCGGTTGCTCGTCGGGCCTCGAGCCCCTCTTCGCCGTCGCCTTCATGCGCAATCAGGCCGGCGTCATGATGCCCGATGTGAACGAGGACTTCGTCGCGATCGCGCAGCGTGAGGGGTGGTACTCCGAGGCGCTCATGGAGCGGATCGCCAAGACGGGCTCGGTGCAGCAGCCGGAGGTGCCGGCCAAGTGGCAGGCGGTCTTCGCCACGGCGAACAACATCACACCGGAGTGGCACATCCGGATGCAGGCGGCGTTCCAGCAGCACTGCGACTCCGCCATCTCCAAGACGACGAACTTCGCGCACACCGCGACCCGTGAGGATGTGCGCGCGATCTATGAGCTCGCCTACGAGATGAAGTGCAAGGGCGTGACCGTGTACCGCGACGGGTCGCGCGACGGCCAGGTGCTCTCGACCGGCGCCACCGCCGATGCGGCGGCGAAGCGTGACGGGGCGAAGGAGGATGCGGCGACCAAGCGGGAGCTCGCCGAGCTCAAGGGCCAGCTCGCGGAGCTCACCAGCGACAACGATCGGCTCAAGAAGCTCCTGTTCGACTCGGAGGCGGAGAATCTCCAGCGCCGCCAGAAGCGGTCGCGTCCGGACATCCTCCGCTCGACGGCGATCCGCAAGGAGACCCCGCTCGGCATCATGTTCGTGCACATCACCGAGGACGATAAGGGCCAGCCGTTCGAGGTCTTCATCAACCTCGGCAAGGCCGGTGGCTCGGCGATGGCCGACGCCGAGGCGGTGGGTCGGCTCATCTCGCTCGCGTTGCGCTCGGGGATCTCGATCCAGCAGGTGCATCGCCAGCTCCGCGGCATCTCGTCGGATCGTGCCGTGGGCCTCGGCCCCAGCAAGGTCCTCTCGATGCCCGATGCGATCGGCCTCGCGCTCGAGGATTGGATGCGCTCCAAGCAGGGCGTGCAGCAGGAGCTCCTCGCGGGCGCCGCGCCGCAGGCCACGCCGGCCCCCGTGCCGGTGGTCACCGTCGGTGGCGCGCAGATGCAGTTCGATGCGGTGAACGGCGGTGACGCCTTCATCGGCACCTGCCCGGACTGCGGGAGCCAGCTCGAGTTCGCCGAGGGCTGCGTGAAGTGCCACGTCTGCGGCTTCTCGGAGTGCGGCTGACCCTCGGGACCGTCACGGCCGCCCTCGCCTGGGCGGCCTTGGGGCTGCAGGTCGGGCTCAATCTCTCGAGTGGGGTGGATCCGTTCGGGAACCCCCGGACGCCGTGGATGTCGATGGTCGATCTCTTCGGCTACTTCACGATCCTCACCAACCTGCTCGTCGCGTTGGTCATCACGATTCCCGCGGTCGCGCCCATGAGCGCGGCCGCGGGTTTCTTTCGCGACCTCCGCACCACCTGGACGGCGGCCGCGGCGATCGTCGTGGTGGGGATCGCCTACCACGTCCTCCTGAGTGCGCAGTACAACCCCACCGGGCTCGCCGCGTGGACGGATCTCGCCTTCCACTATCTGGTGCCGACGCTCTTCGCAGTGTACTGGGTCACCACGACCGACCTCGGCGGGGCGCGATTCCTCTCGCAGGCTGGGATGTTGAGCGTGTATCCGTTCGCCTACTTCATCTACGTGATCGGGCGCGGGGAGGTGCTGGGGACCTATCCCTACTTCTTCGTCGATGTGCGCACCCTCGGGCTCCTGGGGGCGCTTCGGAATGCCTTGGCGATCCTGATCTTCTATCTGTTCGTGGCCTGGCTCATGGCGCTGATGGCGGGATGGTTCACGCGTCGACGAGCGCGTCAGGCCTAGGTTCCTGGGGCGGAAAGGCGCCCAGCCGCACCGATTCGATGATGGTCTCTGGAGGGGGTGTCGCTACCATGGCGACGCCCCCTCCGCGCAGGGTGGATGGGGCGCTTGACTCATCAAGATGAGTGTATTATACTCATGTATATGACACAGCGACTGCAGGTTCTCCTTGGAGACGAGGAGTTCGACGAGATCCGGGCGATCGCCCGTCGGCACCGGATGACGGTGGCGGAGTGGGTGCGTCAGGCGATGCGCCTGGCGCGCCGCGATGAGCCGGCGGTCGAGGCCACGCGGAAGCTCGCGATGGTGCGCGAGTCGATGCAGGGCGCCTATCCGACCGGCCCGATCGACGCGATGCTCGCCGAGATCGAACGCGGGCGTGCCGGGGAGACCCCCGCATGATCTTCATCGATTCGAACATCCCCATGTACCTCATCGGCGCGTCGCATCCCAACAAGGAGGCGGCGCGCGCGGCCTTGGAGCGGTGCATCCAGCGTGGGGAGCGGATCGTGACGAGCGCCGAGGTGCTGCAGGAGATCATCCATCGGTATCACGCGGTGAGCCGTCCCGATGCGATCCAGCCGGCGTTCGACGCGCTGCTCGGCGTCGTGGATGAGGTCTACGCGGTGGATCTCGCCGATGTGCAGCGGGCGAAGGAGATCGTGCTCGGCGCCACGCGGCTCTCCTCCCGTGATGCGCTGCATGCGGCGGTGATGCAGCGGCGGGAGGTCGCGCGGATCATGAGCTTCGATGCGGGCTTCGACGCGCTCGCCTGGGTCGAGCGGGTCGCCTGACGACGCCTCGTCCTCGCCTCAGTAGCCTCGTGCGAGATCGATCGCCCAGCGTGGGCGTACGCCGCGTTCGACCGCGGTGAGACATGCGATGAAGCCATCCGCCGCGCCCGCGACGGTGGTCGGGCCGGAGCAGTGAGGCGAGATCACGATGCGCGGATCCGCCCAGAGGGGGGAATCGGCGGGGAGCGGCTCCGTCTGGAAGACATCGAGTGCCGCGGCACGGAGCCACCCCTGATCCAGCGCCTCGACGAGCGCTGATTCCTCGAGGAGGCTCCCGCGGCCCGCATTGAGGAGCATGGCCCCACGGCACCGTGAGAGCAGCGCGCGTGAGAGGAGCCCGCGGGTCGATGGGGTCTCGGGCAGCGCGGCGATGATCCAATCGACGGCGCCGACCAGGGTGGGGAGCGCGTCGGGGGCGTGGACCGCCGCAAATGGGGATCCGGCGTGCGGCGTGGCGTCATCGGGCGTACGCGCATCGGTCGATGCCGTCGCCGCACCGCTCCGTGATACGCCAAGCACCTGGACGCCACAGGCGACGAGCCGTCGGGCGATCTCCGTCCCGATCTCCCCCGTCCCGAGGATCAGCGCCGTGCGGCCGCCGATGCGCTGCGGGGTGACGGAGGCCCAGCGTGACGCCCGTTGCGCGACTTGCAGGGCGCCAAGCTGTTGCGCCTCCGCGAGGATCCGGGCGAGGGCCCATTCCGCGATGGCCGGTCCGAAGCGCTCGGGGGAGCGGGTGAGCAGCTGCGCGGGCGCGAGGGCACCGGGGGCGAGCCAGGGATCGACCCCAGCCCCAGTGGAGTGGACCCATCGGACCGCGCCCATCGTGGTCGCCGGGGGTCGACGGAATCCGACGTAGCACTCGGCCCAGGCCAGATCGGCCTCGGTGACCTCGGTGGAGGGGACCGCGCGGAGCGTGAGGTCCGGGCGCCCTGCGCCGATGCGCGCGGCCACCGCCTCGGCATCGGTGGCGCCGACGAGGATGCGCTGGGGTGGGGCGGGGAGCGGCGGAGGTGTCGACATGCTGGTTGGAGAAAGGTGGCGGTCCCATGGATATTCCGGCATCCCCACCTCTCTCGGAGCGGCTGTGAAACGGTTCCTGACGATCCTCGTGGTCGGTGTCGTGGCCCTCGGCGGCCTCTTGGTGTTCAACGCATCGCGTCTGCCGGCACCGCCGGCACCGGTCGGTGCGGTGGAGCCGATCCCGCTCGACGCCGAGCAGGCGGCGGATCGTCTGGCGCGTTCGGTGCGCCTCGCGACCGTCTCGTATGCGTCCGGGGCGCCGATCGATACGGCGGCCTTCCGGGCGTTCCATGCGCTGGTCGCGACGGAGTTCCCGCGCCTGCACGCGACGCTCCAACGGGAGGTGATCGGTGGGTTGAGCCTCCTCTACACCTGGCGAGGGGGTGACTCGACCAAGGCCCCCGTGGTGCTGATGGGGCACATGGATGTGGTCCCCGTCCCAGCGGCGAACCTCGCGGAGTGGACGCATCCGCCGTTCGGTGGGGTGATCGCCGACGGCTACGTGTGGGGACGTGGGACGCTCGACGACAAGACCACGGTGCTCGCGACGCTCGAGGCGGTGGAGCGATCGCTCGAGGCGGGGTTCGTCCCGGCGCGCACGGTCTACCTGATGTTCGGGCATGATGAGGAGAACGGGGGCCGGTTCGGGGCGCGCACGATCGTCGACACGCTCGTGGCCCGCGGGGTGAAGCCCGCGCTGGTCGTGGATGAGGGCGGGTTCCTCGCGAGTGGGGTGATCCCCGGGGTGCAGGGCCGCGCGGCGATCGTCGGGATCGCGGAGAAGGGCTATGTCTCGTTCCGCCTGACGGCCGCGGCGAACGGCGGGCACTCCTCGATGCCGCCATCGCGGACGGCGGTGGGAGCCCTGAGTCGGGCGGTGATGGCCCTGGAGGCGAATCCCTTCCCGTCGTCGATCGAGGGGCCGACGCGTGGGATGCTCGAGGCGATGGCGCCCTACGCCTCCTTCGG
>CAIVJV010000014.1 GCA_903906325.1 uncultured Gemmatimonadota bacterium | reverse complement strand
GTGGAGCTCGCCCATCCCGGAGATGATCGTCTGGCCCGTCTCGGCATCGGTGTGCACGCGGAAGGTCGGATCCTCCTCCGCGAGCTTGTTGAGCGCGATGCCCATCTTGTCCTGGTCGGCCTTGGTCTTCGGCTCGACGGCGACGTCGATGACGGGCGTCGGGAACTTCATCGCCTCGAGGATGATCGGCTTGTCCTCGTCCGAGAGCGTGTCGCCGGTCCGCGTGTCCTTGAGGCCGATGGCGGCGGCGATGTCCCCGGCGCGCACCTCCTCGATCTCATCACGCTTGTTGGCGTGCATCTGGAGGAGGCGCCCGATGCGCTCGCGCTTGTCCTTCGTCGAGTTGTAGACGTGCGACCCCGCCTTGAGGACGCCGGAGTACACGCGGAAGAAGGTCAGGCGGCCGACGAACGGGTCGGTCGCGACCTTGAACGCGAGCGCGGCGAACGGCGCATCGTCGGCGACGGCGCGCGTGTCGGGGGTCGCATCATGATGCGGGGCATGCCCCTCGACCGCCGCCACGTCGATGGGCGCCGGGAGGAAGTCGATGACCGCGTCGAGCAACGCCTGCACGCCCTTGTTCTTGAACGAGGCGCCGCAGAGGATCGGGACGAACTGCATCTTGATCGTCGCCGCGCGGATCGCCTGCCGGATCTCCTCGACCGAGAGCTCCTCCCCAGCGAGATACTTCTCCATCAAGGTCTCGTCGTGCTCGACGACCATGTCGACGAGCGCATGGCGGGCCGCCTCGACCGCGTCGTGGAACTCCGCCGGGACGTCGGTGACCGTGAAGGTCTTGCCGAGGGTCGCGTTGTCGAAGATGTACTGCTTGCGCTCGATGATGTCGATGTGCCCGGTGAAGAGCTCCCCCGAGCCCACCGGGAGCTGGATCGGCAGCGCCTGCTTGGTGAGGCGGTCGCGGATCATCTCGACGCAGCGCTCGAAGTTGGCACCGACGCGGTCCATCTTGTTCGAGAAGATCATGCGCGGGACCTTGTACCGGTCCGCCTGGCGCCACACCGTCTCGGTCTGCGGCTCCACGCCGGCCACCGAGTCGAGCAGGGCCACCGCGCCGTCGAGCACGCGCAGCGAGCGCTCCACCTCGACGGTGAAGTCGACGTGCCCCGGGGTGTCGATGATGTTGATCCGGTACTCCGGCCCCTCGCCCTTCGAATCCGACTGGCCATGCCGCATCCAGAAGCAGGTCGTCGCGGCCGACGTGATCGTGATGCCGCGCTCCTGCTCCTGCTCCATCCAGTCCATCGTGGCCGCGCCGTCATGGACCTCGCCGATCTTGTGCGACTTCCCCGTGTAATAGAGGATGCGCTCCGTCGTCGTGGTCTTGCCGGCATCGATGTGGGCCATGATGCCGATGTTGCGGTAGAACTTCAGGTCGGTCGTGCGAGCCATCGTCTCGAGGATTCGGTCAGGGTCGGTCGGTCGGTGTCGATCTGTGGTCCAGCGCTTCGGTCCAACAAAAACGCGGCTGGACCAGGCGTCCCCCCCATCCTGCATCCGGGGAACCGGTCTCCATCCGCTCTCGCCGGGTACAGTCACCACTGCGGCATGACTGGGGACCCGCGGCGCGCCGGCCGAACCTTCCGCCCGACGTCAGATTGTCCTGCGAGCTTTTCGGGAACCTCGGCGCCGGGTCACCCCAGCGGGATCGGTCGGGCTGTCCACTCCCCCCGCGCGTCACTCCAACCGACGTTGGCGGGCCCATCTGGCCGGGGCGCAGTTCCCCGGGGTGGCCGTTGTGCATCCAGCCTGGCCACCCTGCTGCGGTACAACGACTTCCGCCGTTCGACCCCAGCCTGATAAAGGTAGCTGGTCCTCACCGGCTGTCAACCGCCGGTGGGATCAGGTTTCAGGGGTCAGGACACAGGTCTCCCTGTTCCCTGACCCCTGTCTCCTACCACCGGTAGTGCGCGAACGCCTTGTTGGCCTCGGCCATCTTGTGCGTGTCCTCGCGCTTCTTCATCGCGTTCCCCTCGCCCTTGGCCGCCGCGAGCGTCTCGGCCGCGAGCTTCTCGGCCATCGACTTCTCGTTGCGGTCACGCGAGTACGAGATCAACCAGCGCATCGCCAGCGCGGTCCGACGCTCCGGCCGCACCTCGACGGGCACCTGGTAGGTGGCGCCACCGACACGGCGGCTCTTCACCTCGACCACGGGCTTGAGGTTCGTGAGGGCCTGCTTGAAGACGTTCACGCCCGGCTGGGCCGCCTTCGCCTCCACGATGTCCATCGCCCCGTAGAAGATCCGCTCGGCGGTGGACTTCTTCCCCTGGTACATCAGCACGTTGATGAACTTGCTGACGGTCTGGCTGTCGTAGCGCGCATCGGGGAGGATGGTGCGCTTCACGGCACTCTTGCGGCGGCTCATTTACTTCTTCCCTCCGGCCGGGGCACCCGCCTTCGGCTTCTTGGTCCCGTACTTGGAGCGGCTCTTGTTGCGCCCGTTGACGCCCGAGGCGTCGAGCTTGCCGCGCACGATGTGATAGCGCACGCCCGGGAGGTCCTTCACACGGCCCCCGCGGATGAGCACGATCGAGTGCTCCTGCAGGTTGTGGCCCTCGCCCGGGATGTAGGCGGTGACTTCGAAGCCATTCACGAGACGGACACGCGCGACCTTGCGCAGCGCCGAATTCGGCTTCTTGGGGGTGGTGGTGTACACGCGGGTGCACACGCCCCGCTTGAACGGGTTCTCCTTCAGAGCCGGCGCCTTGTCCTTCTTGACGACTTCGCGGCGGCTCTGCCGGACGAGCTGGTTGATCGTCGGCATCGTACCTAGGGTTGTTCGACCTTCTGCCTCTACGTGGATCGCCCGGACGGGCGGCACGGAACAGAGCCCAGAAACTTAGAGGGAATGGCCGCGCGCGGTCAACTGGTCAGCCGAGCACCGACCCGAGGAGCCCGAACCGCAGGGCGCGCCCGACCACGCACAGGAGGAGGAAGCGCCACACCGGGATCGCCACCATCCCGGCCGCGATCGACGCCAGATGGAATGGGGGGACGCTGGTCACCGCGCTCACCCCGAGGAGGCCTGTCCCAAAATGAGGACGCTCGGCCAGCATGGCTCGAGCCCGTTCGACCATCCGCCTGGCACGAGGGTGGGGCGTCCGGTCCGCCGCCCGGCCGATGAGGTACCAGGGCACCTTGGCCGCGACATGCCCCACCGTGAACGCGGCCAGCAGGGCCCAGGAGAGCCCCGCTGGCCGAACCGTTCCCAACCCCAGAGCGGCCACCTCGGCCAGCCCGACGGGGAGGATCCCGACCGACGCTCCCAGGAGCAGCGCCCCGCCCAGTGCGAGCAGGGGCTGCGAGGGATCGACGGTCAGGCCGACCTCACGGGCCGTAGCCCGGCGGCACCTTCTCCTCCGTCGGGGCGGAGAGGACCTTGGAGAAGCACCAGAACGTGCCGACCCAGACGAGCAGGAGCGAGGCGGTCATGAAGATCCATCCGAGTGTCGTCATGGGTGCGCCTCAGTTCGCTGGAGTATTGTCGTCGATATCGAGCCCCGCGGCGCGGAGCCGCCGCTCACCGACGCGGGTCACGACGACGAGATAGACGAGGATCGCGAGGATCGTCAGGATCCCGACGCGAGCGCCGATCGACGCCCATGACTTCCGGATCTCCTCGCCCAAGCTCTGCACGTTGAACCCGACGAAGACGATGATCAGGTAGGCCGGGGCGATGTACTTCATCACGACCTTGAAGATCGTGGGGATCTGGATCGAGGCGCCCTGGTGGAGCTCACGCCAGCCACGGTCGATCCCGAAGACCCACCCGAAGTAGATGATCTGCACCATCGCCAGCAGGAAGATCAGATAGGTCCCGACCCAGAAGTCGACGGTGGACCAGAACGCCCCACCCTCGGTGAACCAGAGGGTGAGGACCGCCCCGATGGTCCCGATGCCCGCGATGGTCGCGGTGGACTTCGTGTGCGTCCACCCCGTCGCCTCCTTGAGGTGGGCGACGGCCGGCGCATACATCGAGAGCGAGCTCGTGATCGCCGCGAGCCAGAGCATGAAGAACCAGACCGCACCGATGATGTTCTCGAAGGCGCCCATCTGCGCGAAGACCACCGGGAGCGTATTGAAGCCGAGCCCGAACGACCCCGTCGCCACCGCCCCCGCCGTCCCACTCACCCCGAGGAAGACGAAGGCCGCGGTGAGGGTGATCATCCCACCGAAACCGACCTCGAAGAGCTCGTTCGTCGCGCTCGCGGTGAGCCCGGAGAGGGCGACGTCATCCTCCTTCTTCATGTAGGAGGCGTAGTTGATGATCACACCGAAGCCCACGGAGAGGGAGAAGAAGATCTGCCCCGCCGCGGCGAGCCAGGTCTTGAAGTTCCCGAGCGCCGCGAAGTCGGGGTTCCACATGTACCCGAGCCCATTGATCACATTCTGCTCGGGGATCGCCGGATTCGGCGTCCCGAGGGTGAGCACGCGCGCCAGGACGATCAACGCGCAGACCGCCATCACCGGCATCGCGAAGGAGACGAACTTCTCGATCCCCTTGGAGAGCCCGCGGAAGACGAAGTAGATGTTGATCGCGAAGACCGCGACCCAGCTGAAAACGGTGTAGCGCGAGTCCCCGGTGAAGAGCGTGCCGTCGGCGGTGGCCCCAGTGATCGCATTGTAGAACTGCCCCGCCGCCGCCGTCTGTTCGGCGATCGGCGTCCCCTGCACGATCCCGATCCCGCCCGTCAGATACTTGAGGAAGTAGGCGAAGGTCCAGGTCTCGATGAACACATAGTACGTGGAGACGCCGAGGGGGATGAGCACCCCGAGCACGCCGAGATAGCGGGCGAGGCTCCCCTTCCCGACCGCGCCCATCACCATCGGCGCGCCATGAAGCCCCTTCTTCCCGCCGTAGCGGCCCATCGTCCACTCGGCCCATCCGATCGGAATCCCGAGCAGGAAGAGGGCGCAGAAGTAGGGGATCAGGAAGGCCCCGCCCCCGTTCGCGGCCGCCTGGCCCGGGAAGCGGAGGAAGTTGCCGAGCCCGACCGCGGAGCCCGCGACGGCGAGGATGACGCCGAGCTTAGAGCCCCACTCTTCCTTGTGTTCAGCCATGAAATGGTCCGGGGGTTGAGGGGTAGAGAGGACGACCGTCGGAATGTGCCACTAACGCAGAGGGGGCGCCAGCCGTTGGCTGACGCCCCCTCTGATCCCTCGCGTCCGACTACTCCTCGTCGGGAAGCGGGGCGAACCCGCCCTCGACGTCAGCCGGCGGCGCGAGGAAGCTGTCGGGCAGCCCCTCGAAGGCCCCGAAGCTGGGCGGTGCCGGCGGCGCGGGCGGGGCCTCGACGTCCATCTCCACGTCGGAGTACCGATACATGCCGGTCCCCGCGGGGATGAGGTGCCCGATGATGATGTTCTCCTTGAGGCCGAGGAGGTCGTCCTTGGCGCCACGGATGGAGGCATCGGTGAGCACGCGGGTCGTCTCCTGGAAGGAGGCGGCCGAGATGAACGACTGCGTGGTGAGCGAGGCCTTGGTGATCCCGAGGAGGAGCGGCTCCGAGACGGCCGGCCGGTTCTTCTTCTTCTTGGCCTTGTCGTTCACATCGCGGAAGACCGCCTTGTCGACGTTCTCCCCCTCGAGGAACTCGGTGTCGCCCGACTCGACGACCCGGACCTTCTGGAGCATCTGGCGGACGATCACGCCGATGTGCTTGTCGTTGATCTTCACGCCCTGGAGGCGGTAGACCTCCTGCACCTCGTTGAGGAGGTATTCCTGCACGGCGCGCGGGCCCTTGATCCGCAGGATGTCGTGCGGGTTCACCGGCCCCTCGCTGAGGCGGTCCCCGGCGCGCACGCGGTCGCCCTCGTGCACGCGGAGGTGCTTGCCCGACGCGACCTCGTACAGCTGCGGCTGCTGCAGCTCGTCGATCGCGCCGCTGCCATCGATCGGCTGGACGAAGATCTCGCGCTTGCCGCGCTTGATGTCGCCGAACCGCACGACGCCGTCGATCTCCGAGATCGTCGAGGGATCCTTCGGCTTGCGCGCCTCGAAGAGCTCGGCGACGCGCGGGAGCCCACCGGTGATGTCGCGCGTCTTGTACGCCTCACGCGAGATCTTGGCGATGGTCTGCCCCGCCGCGACCTCGGCGCCATCCTCGATGATGAGCTGCGCGCCCACCGGGATGACGAAGTCACGGACCTTCTTCTCCTTCCCGCCCTTGGTGCTCCAGATCTCGATGTGCGGGTGGAGCTTCTTCTCCCGATCCTCGACGACGACGCGTTGCCGGAGGCCGGTGAGCTCATCGAGCTCCTCGGAGACCGTCTCCTCCTCGACGAGGTCCACGAAGCGGACCTGGCCGCCGACGTCGGCGATGATCGGGTTGGTGTACGGATCCCAGGTGAAGATCACCTGCTCCTTCGCGACCGCATCGCCGTCCTTGACCATCAGCACGGCGCCGAGCGGCACCGCGAGCCGGGCCATGATGGGGGCGTTCTTGTCCTTGGAGGCGCGCACATAGAGCTCGCCCTCGTAGGAGGTCACGACCTGCTGGCCCTCCGGATCGGTGACGCTGATCAGGCGGTCCGAGAACTCGACCACGCCCGCCACCTTCGACTTGCGTGCCGTCTGCTCGGCGATGCGCGCCGCGGTGCCGCCGATGTGGAAGGTGCGAAGGGTGAGCTGCGTGCCCGGCTCGCCGATGGACTGGGCGGCGATGATGCCGACCGCCTCGCCGATGTCGACCATCGCCATGGTGGCGAGGTTGCGGCCGTAGCACATGCGGCAGAGGCCGCGCTTCGCCTCACAGGTGAGCACCGAGCGGATCTTCACCGTCTCGATCCCCGCCTCCTCGATCGCCTGCGCGGTCTCCTCGTCGATCATCTGCCCGGCCTCGACGAGCAGCTGCGGACGGCCCGCCTCATCGAGCAGCTGCGGATCGATGACATCCTCCGCGGCCACGATCCCGACGATGCGCTCCGCCAACGGCTCGATGATGTCCTCGCCTTCCTTGAGCGCGCCGATCTCCAGCCCCATCACCGTGCCGCAATCCTCCTCGGTGATCGTCACGTCCTGCGCGACGTCGCAGAGGCGGCGGGTGAGGTACCCGGCGTCGGCGGTCTTCAGGGCCGTGTCCGCGAGGCCCTTGCGGGCGCCGTGCGTGGACGAGAAGTACTCGAGGACCGAGAGCCCCTCACGGAAGTTCGACTTGATCGGGTTCTCGATGATCTCGCCGATGCCGCCGGTGAGCTTCTTCTGCGGCTTGGCCATCAGGCCGCGCATCCCGGCCAGCTGACGGATCTGGTCGCGCGAGCCACGGGAGCCCGAGTCGAACATCATGAAGACGGTGTTGAAGCCGTCCTTCGACTCGCGCATGCGCTTCACCATCGCGTCCGCGATGTCGTTGTTCGCGTGCGTCCAAGTGTCGATGACCTTATTGTGGCGCTCGCCGTTCGTGATGTTGCCGGTCTGGTACGCCTTCTGGAAGCGCGCCACACGGGTGGTGGCCTCCTCGAGGATCGTCTCCTTCTCGACCGGGATCTCGAGGTCCTCGATCCCGATGGAGACCCCGCCGCGGGTCGCGTTGCGGAAGCCGAACTCCTTGAGGCGGTCGAGGAAGGCGACGGTGCCCGAGAGCCCCGCCTTGCGGTAGGACTCGAAGACGAGCTCGCCGAGCACCTTCTTCTTCATCTCGCGGTTCTGGAACGGCAGCTCCGGCGGGACGATCCCGTCGAAGAGCACGCGGCCGGCCGTCGTGGTGACCCACGCGGTCCCGCCCTCCATCGTGCGCGCCCGGTACCGGACCGCGGAGTGGACGCCCAGCTGGCCGAGCGCCATCGCCATCTCGATCTCCGACGCGGAGCCGAAGGTCCGGAGCGCGGCCTGGGCCTTCGCATCCTTCAGCAGGGCGTCGAAGCCCGCCGGCGCCTTGGTCGCGAAGTAGCACCCGAGGACGATGTCCTGCGACGGCTCCGCCACGGGGCGGCCGTCCGAGGGCTTCAGGATGTTGTTCGAGGAGAGCATGAGCACGCGCGCCTCGAGCTGCGCCTCATAGGAGAGGGGCACGTGCACCGCCATCTGGTCGCCGTCGAAGTCGGCGTTGAACGCCGCGCAGACGAGGGGATGGATGCGGATCGCCTTCCCTTCCACGAGCACGGGCTCGAACGCCTGGATACCCAGGCGGTGGAGCGTCGGCG
The DNA here is from genome assembly GCA_903906325.1 of uncultured Gemmatimonadota bacterium. Lineage (GTDB taxonomy): Bacteria > Gemmatimonadota > Gemmatimonadetes > Gemmatimonadales > Gemmatimonadaceae > Pseudogemmatithrix. The sequence goes on along the minus strand of CAIVJV010000014.1, from coordinate 774 downwards.
CCCGGTTGAGGAGCACCGGATGGTCGCGGATGATCTCCTCGAGGATCTCGAAGACCTCGGAGGACTCGCGCTCCACGATCTTCTTGGCGCGCTTCACCGTCTCGGCGATGCCGTGCTCCACGAGCTTGTGGATGATGAACGGCTTGAACAGCTCGAGCGCCATGGCCTTCGGGAGCCCGCACTGGTGCAGCTTGAGCTCGGGACCCACGACGATGACCGAGCGGCCCGAGTAATCGACGCGCTTGCCGAGGAGGTTCTGGCGGAACCGCCCCTGCTTGCCCTTGAGCATGTCCGACAGCGACTTGAGCGGCCGCTTGCCGCGCCCGCGGATCGCCTTGGAGCGCCGGCCGTTGTCGAAGAGCGCGTCCACCGACTCCTGCAACATGCGCTTCTCGTTCCGGAGGATGACCTCCGGGGCCCGATGCGAGATGAGCTTGGTGAGACGGTTGTTGCGGTTGATGACGCGCCGATAGAGGTCGTTCAGGTCCGAGGTCGCGAAGCGCCCGCCGTCGAGCGGGACGAGCGGCCGCAGGTCGGGCGGGATCACCGGGACGACGTCCAGGATCATCCACTCCGGCTTGTTGCGCAGCCCCTCGGCGTCGCCCGAGTTCCGGAAGGCGTCGACGATCTTGAGGCGCTTGAGCATCGCCTTCTTCTTGTGCTGCGAGGTCTCGACGAGCACCCCGGCACGCAGCTCCTCGGCGACGGCGTCGACGTCGAGCCGCTTGAGCAGCTCGCGCACGGCGGGCGCCCCGATGTCGGCCAGGAAGGCGG
>CAIVJV010000013.1 GCA_903906325.1 uncultured Gemmatimonadota bacterium | reverse complement strand
GGGTCCTGAGTATCGTACGAGACAGGGACCGACCTCCCACCCCCTCTCCTCCCATGCTCAAGACCATCGTCGTGCTGGGCGTCCTCGCCCTCCTCGCGATCTTCGCGGTGAAGCTCCTCCTCATCCTCCTCGGTCTCGCGATCCCGGCCCTGCTGCTCGGGTTCGTGATCTATGGGCTGCTCGTGGTCTTCGCGCCGCAGCGCGCCGAGCGCCTCAAGGCCCGGATCGCGGAGCTCTGACCCCGCCGCCGGCTCAGCCGGCGTCGAGCGCCTCGGCGACCGCCCAGCCGAGGAGGGGGATCAGCAATTCGTGGTGCCCCGTGATCTCATAGCCGGTCCCGCCGGCGAGCACCGGGCGCTGCACCACGTTCATCCGCGGCCGATAGTGCCGCTGCATGTCGAAGTCGACGGTGGTGAAGTCCGTCGGCCGTCCGGCCCCGATGTTCCGCGCCACGGTGAGCGCCTTGAGGAACACCTCGGGCATGATCACCGCACTCCCGAGGTTGAGCACCACGCCGCCCTGATCCAGGTCCTCGCAGGCCGCGGCGAGTCGCCGGAAGTCGCGATGGCTCGTGTCGCCGATCGCGGCGCCGTCGGCGGCCGGGTGCTGGTGGATGATCTCCGCGCCGAGGGCGGCGTGCACCGTGACGGGGATCCCGTGCCGGTGCGCGGCCAGGATGATCGAGTGCGCGGGGTGCGCGAGGGCGGGAGCCGCCTCGAGCGCCCGCGCCACCGACTCCCCCATCCCCCACCCATGCCGCATCCCCTGGGTGAAGGCCTCGTTAAGGCCCCGCCCCGTCTCCTCCGCCATCCCGAAGGTGCCGTCCTTGAGGCCGGCGGCCACATCCTCCGAGGTCTCACCGAACCGGGCGATCTCGTAGTCGTGGATCGCGGCCGAGCCGTTCATCGCGAGATGCGTGATCACCCCGCGCCGCATGAGATCGACGAGGATCGGGCCGATCCCGGTCTTCACCACGTGGCCACCGAGCATCACGATGACGCCCTTCTTCAGGTGTGCCGCCGCGACCACGGCGTCGACGATCGCGCGGAAGTCATGCGCCTTGAGCGAATCGGGGAGCGCTCGGAGGAAGGCCGCGAAGGAGCGATCCGCACCAGGCGGGGCCGCGAACGCCTCGGCGCGCACCTTGTTCGGCCGCGTCGCCACCGGGATGGTGCGCACGCGGGAGAGATCGGCTTCGCGGGGCGGGCGAGGGGCGTGGGTCATGGGGTGCGCGTCCCTTCGACGGGGCCGGTGGCGTTTCGGCGGAAGCTCCGGAGGAAGAGGCTCAGGCTCCCCACCGACATGCGCGACTTCATCTGCACCATCATCCGCTCCTGGTCATCGGTGAGCCAGATCTCCGCCTGCCCGCCTTCCGCGAAGATACCACGCGTCTTGATGATCGGCTGGATGACGATCGTGTTGAAGCTGCCGGCGGGGACCTGGATCCGTTCCCGCCGCAGGACGCGGATGACGACCGGATTGCGATCGGGCTTGAAGTACCGGTTGAACGAGTAGGTGCGCCCGACCTCGAGGCCGAGGGTACGGATGAAATAGAGGAAGGAGCCGTCGTCGAGCGGGTCACGGACCGACGCGACCTCCCGGTCCTGCTTCCACGTCTCCTGGAAGACGGCGCGTTCGGGGAAGATCTCGAAGACGCGTTCCCGCTCCCGTGATCCCTGCTCCTGGTCCTGGCGGAAGCGCAGCGAGTTGAGGGTGGTCACATCCATCCAACTCTCGTACGCGTCGTTCACCTGGTAGAAGAAGGTGCCGCCGCTGATGTCGAAGCGGATATGCCAGGCGCTGCGGTCTCGGACCGGCCGGACGCCCAGGACCTGGAGCCGTGCCGAGCCGACCTTGATCGCCCCGAACTTCACATCATAGGTGAGCAGTTCCCCCGCCTCGAAGGGGACGGGGAGGCGTTTGGCCTCGGCGGTCTGGGCCTGGAGCGGCGGGGAGATCGTCCCATCGCCGAGCGCGAGGGCCAGCAGGAGGCCGACGCCGCGGAGGGACCGCGCGGCGGGGCGGGGGATCACGCGGTGGGCGCGGGCCGCGGACGGCGACGCGCGGCCCAGGCGGCGCGCGCGAGCGCCCAGGTGTCAGGCCATGGGTCGCGCCGCGTCGCCCGCTCCCGCACGTCGAAGCGGGTGGCGACCGGCACGGCTTCGATCCGACGCGCATGGGCGGCGGCGGCCTGCAGCAATTCCAGGTTCACCTGCCACGGGGTCTCCGCCGAGGGGGTCGGCCCCGGCCCGGCGGTCCGGAGCAGGTCCCGCACCACCGTGATCCGCAGGAGCCGGAAGGTCCCGAAGGGATCGGCGACCCCTGGGACGGTGACCGCGGCGCGGATCGGCCAGAGGCGTGGGAGCCAGCGCACCAGCCCATGCAGCTTGCGGATCGGTTCAGGCGCCGTGGCGGCGATCGTCCGCTCGGCCACGACGATGTCCGCCCCGCCCTCGAAGCGCTTGACCAGCTCGGGGATCCCCTCGGGGAGATCGGTGAAATCCCCCTGCATGAGGAGCACCGCGTCGCGCCGGGGATACCGGGTGCGCTGGGCGGCCTCGCGCAGGAGCGCGTCGACGGCGCGCGCGTACCCCACGCGGGTCGCGTCACCGAGCACCGTGACCGGCATGACCTTGGCGTAGGGTGCGAGCACCTCCCGTGTCGCGTCGGTGCTCGCGTCGTCGTAGACCAGGACCTCGTACTCGCGAGGGTACTCCTGGAAGAGGGTGCGGATCTTCCAGAGGAGCACCCCGATGGTGGGGGCCTCGTCGTGCGTGGGGATGCAGACGTACAGCATCCCAGAAAAGTAGCGCCCCCCGCCCCGGAGATGGGGGCGGGGGGCGCGCCGGCCGGTGACCTCGGGTTACTTGACCCCGACCATCATCCGCCGGATCGGGACGATCATCAGCCCGAGGATCAGCGTGGCCACGAAGAGCGCGATCGCGGTGCCGCTGAAGACCGCCGGGGTCTGCTCGAGCTTGGTCGGGTCCACGTGGCCGCCGACGAGGCCAGCCACGAGGTTCCCCACCGAGGCGGCGAGGAACCAGATCCCCATCATCTGCCCCACATAGCGCCGCGGCGCGAGCGTGGTCATCGACGAGAGCCCGACGGGGCTCAGGCAGAGCTCGCCGACGGTCTGGAGGAGGTAGCTCACGATGAGCCACCAGGGGGAGACGAGCACGGTGCCGTTGCTCCGCACGACCTCGTTGGCGGCGAACACCATGAGGAGGAAGCCGAGCCCGGCGAATCCGAGCCCGAGCGCGAACTTGCTGGGGCTGGAGAGTTCGATCCCGCGCTTCGCCATCCCGACCCAGAGGGCGGCGAAGACGGGGGCGAGCATGATGATGAACGCCGAGTTGACCGACTGGAACCAGGTCGCCGGCATCTCGAAGCCGAAGAGGGTGCGATCGGTGAAGTCGTTGGCGAAGAGCTGCAACGAGGTGGGGGCCTGTTCGAAGGCGGCCCAGAAGATGGCGGCGAAGACGAAGAGGACGAAGATCACCGCGACGCGCTTGCGCTCGTCACCCGTGAGCCCGCCGAAGAGGAACATGAAGGCGAAGAAGGCGACGGCGAGGCCGACGAGCACGAAGGTCATCGCCCCACCGATCGCGACGGGATCGAGGGTCACGATCCCGAGCGAGGCGAGGACGAAGAGCAGGGCGACGATCCCGACCCCAGCGAGGGTCGCGGTGCGCACCTTCGCCTCCTGCCGCGCCTGCACCGCGGGATCGGGGTCGCGGACGATGTCCTGCCCGATCGGGCCTAACGTCGAGCCGGCCCTGAGCCAGAACCAGAGGAGCCCGGCCGCCATCCCGATACCGGCGGCGCCGAAGCCCATGTGCCAGCTGACGCGCTCCCCGAGGTACCCGGTGATCAGTTGCCCGAGGAAAGCGCCGACATTGATCCCCATGTAGAAGATCGAGAAGCCCGCGTCGCGCCGGGCGCCGCCCTGCGGATAGAGGTCCCCGACGATCGCCGAGATGTTCGGCTTGAGGAGCCCGGTGCCGAGGACGATCAGCACGAGCCCGAGGAAGAAGAAGGTCTGCGAGAGCGCGGCGCCCGCGAGACCGGAGAGACCGATCGCGAGATGGCCACCGGTGATCAGGAGGGCGCCGATGAAGATCGCGCGACGAAGGCCGAGCCAGCGGTCGGCGATCCACCCGCCGGGCAGGGAGGCGAGGTAGACGCAGGCCGCATAGATGCCGACGATCGCGGAGGCCTGCGTGCGCTCGAACCCGAACCCCCCGTCGGCGAGGGCCGCCGCCATGAAGAGGACGAGGAGGGGGCGGAGGCCATAGTACGAGAAGCGCTCCCACATCTCCGTGAAGAAGAGGGTCGAGAGGCCACGCGGGTGGCCGAAGAAGCGCGTGTCGGCGGTGTACGGCGCGGCATCGGCCGCAGAATACGCGGCGGGTCGATCGCTGGGCTGGGCCATGGGAGCCAGGGGCCGGGGTGGGGGGAGAGGGGACCGATCAGGATGCGTCGGGCGCACCACTCCGACCGAGATACATCGAGATGACCCGCGACGCCAGTCTCTCGATCGCCGAGGCGTCATGTGAGATGAGGAGGATCGCGAGTCCACGGTCACGCGTGAGGTCGCCGAGCAGGTCGAGGATCCGCGCCCGTCGCTCCGGATCGAGATTGGCGACGGGCTCGTCACAGAGGAGGAGCTCCGGTGCCGTCGCGAGCGCGCGCGCGATCGCGACGCGCTGCCGCTCCCCCGTGGAGAGTTCACCGGGTCGGGCGGTGGCCGCACGTCGCGGTAGGCCGACCTCGTCGAGGAGGGCACGCGCCCGCACCCGGGCCTCGTCGCCGTGCGCTAGCCCGTGGACCTCGAGCCCCTCCGCGACCAGCGCCTCCGTGCGGAGGTGTGGCGTGAGCGCGGCCCCCGCATCCTGTGGGATCCCCTGCAGGCGCCGACGCATCCGGCGGAGCGCCCCTCCTTCCAGCGCGAGCAGGTCCGTGCCGTCGAGGTGGATCGATCCGCCGGCGACGGGGATGAGTCGGAGGATCGCCCGCGCGACCGAGCTCTTGCCCGAGCCCGAGGGACCGACCACGCCGAGGACCTCCCCACGATCG
>CAIVJV010000012.1 GCA_903906325.1 uncultured Gemmatimonadota bacterium | reverse complement strand
TGATCACCACATCCACCCCGCGCGCGACGCCCGCATCGATCGCCTGGAAGGCCACTGCGGCAGGGTCCCCGCCCGGCGCCCCTCCGACGAACGCAGCCCCCGTCCGCTCCGCCCAGACCTTGAGCTGATCGATCGCGCCGGCCCGGAAGGTGTCCCCCGCGCCGAGCAACACCGTCTTCCCCTCGGCGCGGAACCGTGACGCGAGCTTCCCGATGCAGGTGGTCTTCCCCGCCCCGTTCACCCCAAGCACGAGGATCACGGCCGGCCCCACGGTGGGAAGCCGCAGCGCGGGATCGCTGCGCCCCGCGCGGAGCGCCCCCTCGACCTCCGTGCGGAGCGCGGTGAGGAACTCCTCGGCGGTCCTGAGCCGTCCCCGGTTCGCCTGCTCGCGGATCGCCTCCACCAAACGAAGGGTCACGGGGACACCGAAATCCCCTTCGAGCAGGAGCTGTTCGAGGTGCTCGAGCGACCCCTCGTCCACCCCACCGCGCGCGAGGACCGCCACATCGGTGAGCGCGATCGCCTTGATCCGCTGCCAGAGCGACTTCTTGGGAAGGTCCCCGGACGTCTTGGAGAGGAACGCCATAGGGTGAAACGTAGCGTCAGCGGAGGCCGCGTCGACGCCGGAGGATCCATTCCGCCGAGAGCGCGACAAGGGCGAGGGCCAGCAGCCCCCATGTCCCGCGCGCCCCGAGCGGCCGAGCGAGCACCGCGCCCGTCCCCACCGGTCCCCCCGCCACCGAGGGGGCTCGTGGGCGACGTTCCATGCGCCGAGCCGCGTCCAGCGCGCGCGCCGCTTCAACGCCCGCCCCGAGCGAATCGGTGGCCACCCCCGGCGCCGCGCCGACCCAATCGAAGAGCGCGCCGAAGAGGGCGTCGTAGGCCTCCGCGCTCCGCCCCCCTCGCGCCTGCCATCGCCAGAACCCGGCCGAGGGGATGCGCACCACCCGTTGGCCGATCGCGTCACGCGTCGCCACCCGGATCGCGGCACGCGACTCGAACCGGCGCCCCCGGCGCGTCTCCACCACCGTCCCCTCATCGGGGCGGGTGCGGGTCGATGCCACATCGAGCGGGGGGAGTGAATCCCACGGCACCCCGCCGAGGTCCTCGGCGAGCGGGGAGGGTGGCGGGGCGACCGGGTAGTACTCCTCACCCGGTGGCGGTGGGCTCATCAGCACGAGGCCAGCGGCGCGAAGTCGCTCGGGCGCGCCGAACCGGCTGGTATCACCGTGCAGCACGAGGAACGAGGCCCCGAGCGCCTCGCGGCGGACCACGGCCTCGTCCACGGGCGCGAGCGTGCCGTCGACGCGCCAGACTCCTGGCGCGACCTGCCAGTAGGCGTGGACCGGCCCCCGGCGCACCGCGCGCAGGGTGGCGATGGCCATGCGCGCATCGGGATCGGGGGCCGTCGAGATCACGACCGCGGGGGCGCCCCCGGTGACCTGGACCGCGACGGCGAGCGAGTCGGTGCGACGCGCCCCGTCCCCGAGCCGGGCACCGATCCAGGCGACCCCGGGCGCAGCCGGTAGGAGAACCGGTAGCTCGGTGGTGCGCGTCTCGTAGGGCCCCAGCGCCTCGAGGTCGCGACGCGCGACCACCTGCGCGTCGCGCGTGAGGGTGAGCTGACGCGCCGGAGCGCCGGCGGCGTCGGCGGTCACCGTCACCTGCGCGAGGACCGTATCTCCCGCCGGGGCCGCTGTGGGGATGTCGAGGGCGGTCAGGACCGCGTCGAGGCGCGGCGGCGGTTCGAGGCGATACACCGTGGAGCCGACGGGGAGACGGGCCACCCAGGTCGGATCGTCGAGGCGGCCGTCCGTGACGACCTGCACCGGGCGCCCGATGGCCGAGGCCCACTCCACCACCGGTCGGATCCGCGACGCCCCGTCGGTCGGTCGTTCAGGGATCGGGCCGGTCCGCATCGCCTCCCCGAACAGCCGTACGGCGGCGTCATCACCCGCCGCGAGGGAGTCCGCGAGGGCACGTGCCGCATCCCATGCGGCATCGTCATCCCCGACGATCCAACTCGCCGAGACATCGAGCGCGACGACGGGGCCAGCCGGCCGGGCGCGTCGGAGCGGGGCGTCGAGGACCGCGCCGACGAGCGCGGTGGCCGCGATCCACCGCAGTACCCCGAGCGCGAGGGCGCCGCGGGCCTCGCCACGCGGATACGACACCGCCGTCAGCCCCGCCCCGATGAGCGCCGCCAGCCCCCAGATCAGCATCGGCCCATGGCGCGCGACCCGAGGAGGCGGTTCAGTTCGCCACGGCGGCGCGCACGAGGCCCGACGGCCCCGCGAGCGCCTGCTGTGCCACGCGCCGGATCGCCCCGAAGCGATCGAGCTCGGCCCCACGCAACGCCGGCCCCGCCGCGGACTGGAGCGCCGTGCGCGGATTCCGATGCGCCCCGCGCACCAAGACCTCGAAGTGCAGATGGGGCCCCGTCGAGAGGCCGGTCGACCCCACGTAGCCGATGGTCTGTCCGATGGCGACGCGTGCGCCGGACCGGATGGCCGGCCCGAAGCCTCGCAGGTGGGCGTAGCGCGTCACGTACCCATTGAGGTGCCGGATCTCGACGAGATTACCGAAGCCCCCCCGCCGTCCGGCGAAGGTGACGGTCCCGTCCCCGATGGTGCGGACCGGCGTGCCGGCAGCCGCGGAGTAGTCGAGCCCTTTGTGCGCGCGCCAAGTGCCGAGGACCGGGTGCCGGCGCCCGCCGAACCCACTCGACATCCGGCGGAAGGAGAGCGGGGCCCGCAGGAAGGTCGCGGCGAGGGAGCGGCCCTCTTGGTCGTAGAAGCGCGCGCGCCCCGTCTCCCCCTCGAGCCGGATCGCCTGCACCTCCCGGCCGCCGAGCTCGAGCCCGGCCGCGAGCACGCGACCGATCCGCGACGCGCCCGTCGGCAGCGATTCGCGTTCCACGACCACGCGCAGGCGATCGCCCCGCTGCAGGTCGCGCGACATGTCGACGCGGTACTCGTAGATGTCGGCCATCGTCCACGCGAGCTCCCGACGCGCCGTCCCGGAGAGCCACTCGGCCCCCCCCTCATCGATGGCCGCGTAGAGCGTACTCTGGACCGTGCCCCGGATCAGCACGGTGTCGGTCGTCCATGGCAGGCGTTCATCGGTCGCGCGCCAGCCACCGCTCTCGTCGCGCCGGACCACGACGACCCGGTCCAGGCCGAGGAAGAAGCGGACCTCGTCTCCGGCGGACCCGGCGGAATCCCCGCGCACCTCGATCGCCATCCCGGCGCGGAGGCGACGGGAATCGAGGGGCGTGGCCTCGAGGATGTCGGCGGCGTCGAGCGGATCGAAGCCGCGACGCTGGAGGAGGGTGGTCATCGTCTCGCCACGCCCGAGGGTGTCCGCGCGCGACCAGCGCCGGACGACGGTCGCGTCGAGGAGTTCGCCGGGCTTCCCGACGCGGGGGGCTGGCAAACGAAGTGCGGCGATCGCGAGCGCCGCGACCACCGCACCGATGAGGAGACGCCCCGCCCGCGGCGTCAATCCATCTGCCTCCGGATGAACGTCGGGATCTCCATGTCCCCGAGGTCCTCGATCGGGAGGGCGGCCGGCCGCGGCCGCGGGACCGCGTTGCCGGTCGCGAGAGGGGCCGCGGCGGGGACCGCCGTCGGCGTCTGCCGCGCGGCGCGGATCGCCGGATCGAGCGGGATGACCGGCGTCGCCGCCGCCCGTCCGATGAGCGCCGCCCCCGTCACCTTCCGCTCGAACCCGGTCGCGATGACGGTCACGCGCACCTCGCCCTGCATCGCCGGCTCGTGCACCGCGCCGAAGATGATCTCGCTCTCCTCGCCCACCGCCTCCTTCACGATGTCCGAGATGGTCGTGACCTCCCCGAGCGTGAGCTCCACGCCGCCGGTGATGTTGATGAGCACGCCGCGCGCGCCCGCGATCGAGACGTTGTCGAGGAGGGGCGAGTCGATCGCCATCCGGGCGGCATCGACGGCGCGGTTCTCCCCGCGCCCGATCCCGGTCCCCATGATGGCGGAGCCCCCATCCTTCATCACGGTGCGGACGTCGGCGAAGTCGACGTTCACCACCCCGGCCTTGGTGATGATGCTGGAGATGCCCCCCGTCGCCTGCAGCAGCACCTCGTCCGCCTTCTTGAGCGCGTCCTGGAAGGGGATCCCCTTGCCGACCACGGCGAGCAGCCGCTCGTTCGGCACCACGATCAGCGTGTCCACATGCTTCGCCATCTCGGCGATCCCCTCGTCGGCCTGGCGCATGCGCTTGCGCCCTTCGAAGAGGAAGGGCTTGGTCACGATGCCGACCGTCAGGGCCCCGGCTTCCTTGGCGATCTCACAGATGATCGGCGCGGCCCCGGTCCCGGTCCCGCCGCCCATGCCGCAGGTGACGAAGACGAGGTCCGACCCCGCGAGGGCGCGCGCCACCTCGTCGCGATTCTCCTCGATCGCCTGCCGCCCGATCTCCGGGCGCGCCCCGGCGCCGAGACCGCGCGTGAGCTTCTTGCCGATCTGGACCTTCACATCCGACTTGGAGTTGATCAGCGCCTGCGCGTCGGTGTTCACCGAGATGAACTCGACGCCATCGAGCTGCTCCTCGATCATGCGATTCACCGCGTTCCCGCCACCTCCGCCGACGCCCACCACCTTCATGCGGGCGTTCTGTGCGGCGTGATCCTCGAGCTCGAAGATGTTCATGGCGCGGCGGACTCCATCGGAGGGGACGTGGGACGGCGGCGACGACGCCGGAATATACCACGCGCCGGCCGACCACTGATATCCCGAAGACGAGCGAGCCCCCGTCGTGGAAACGGGGGCGCGGGGACGACAGCTGCGCGGGCGGCGACGCGCCCGCCGCTCAGAAGAAGTCCTGGAGCCAGGTCTTGACCTTGCCGGCGAACTGGTCCATCGAGGGCGTCGCCGGGAGCCCCAGCCGCCGGCTCCCCTTGGGCACGCCCGCCCCCATCGCGACCCGATGCGCGCCGTACTGCACGAGCCCCGTGACCGTGGCGAAGCGCGGCGATTGCACCGCATCGGCGAGCCCGCCGAGGAACTCGCCCGGGACACCGAGGCGTGCCCCGGTGCCGAAGACGTCGCTCGCGAGCTCCGCGGTGCCCGGCTGCGCCGCCGCCCCGCCCGTGACCACGACGCCGGCCGCGAGCTTGGGCACGAGGCCCGCCCCTTCCACGTCCCGGAGGACGAGCTCGAAGATCTCCTGCGTCCGCTGATGGATGATGTGCGCGAGCAACGACCGCGGGATCTCCCGCTCCCCCTGCGCCCCGGTGCTCGGGAGACGCAACCGCTCGTCGTGCGGGACCAATGGCTCGAAGGCGGCCCCATACGTGGCCTTCAGCTGTTCGGCATCGGCCTGCGTGACGCCGAGCCCATGCACGATGTCGCTCGTGACGTTCATCCCGCCGTACGGCACGGTCCCGAGGTGCCGGATCTTCCCTTCATGGAAGACCGCGACGTCGGTGGTCCCGGCGCCGATCTCGATGAGCGCGACGCCCAGCTCCTTCTCGTCGTCGGTGAGCACGGCGAGCGCGCTCGCGAGGGGCTCGAGCACGAGCTCCCCGACCCGATACCCGGCGCGCTCCACGGCCTTGCGGAGGTTCATCGCCGGGGAGGCGCCGATGGTCACGAGATACATCTCGGTCTCGAGCCGCGTGCCGATCATCCCGATCGGGTCGCGGATCCCGAAGCTCTTGTCGACGGTGTATTCCTGCGGGATCGCATGGATCAGCTCGCGGTCCTGGGGGATGCTCTGGGCGCGCGCCACCGCGTTGGCGCGATCGACGTCGGCCTTGGTGATCTCGGCGCCCGTGATGGAGGCGATCCCCGAGGAGGTCATCGCCTGCATGTGCTCGCCCGCGATCCCCGCGTAGACGGTCTCGACCTTCGCGCCCGCCATCCGCTCCGCGTCCTGGAGCGCCTTGGCGATCGAGCGCTGGGTCTCCTCGATGTCCGCGACGACGCCCTTGCGGAGGCCCGTCGTGCGGGATTGCCCCACCCCGAGGATGTTCACCGTGGGATGCTTGGGCAGGTCCCCGACGACCTCCGCGATCACCGCGGTGGTCTTGGCGGAACCGATATCGAGGCCGGCGACGAGACGATCAGGGGTCATGGGGCGGGCGAGAGTCGGGCCACCACCTGGTCGCGGAAGCGGAGATCGAGTTCCACCGCCGTGCGCCCACGGGTGACGAGGTCCTGCTGGACCGCGAGCGCCTCGGCGAGACGCTGCGTGGAGACGTCCGTGGCGGCGAGGAGCCGGACGCTGGCCAGGTCGAGCACCACCGCCCCCTCCGGCCCGCGTCGGGCATCGCTCACCTGCGCATAGAGCGCGGGGAGCGCGGCCTGCACCTCGCTCAGGAGCCGGAGCACGAGGGTGTCGCGGGTCGCCACCACGGGGAGATCGACATCGATGGCGGTGGGATCCACCGGGAGGGCCGCGCCCTCGGCGTCGGTGACGACGAGGCCGGCCGGCGTGTTCACCAGCGCCACCGGCGGACGTTCCGTCACCTGCACCACGAGCGTCCCCGGGAGCCGCCGGCGGATGCGCACCTCGCGCACCTGCGGATGCGCCTGGACCCGCGCCACCAAGGGCGTCACCCCGTCCCAGATCGAGGCGGTGGTGTCGACCCTCAACCTCGAAACGATTTCGTCAGGGGCCGCGTAACGCGTGCCCTCGATCACCACACGACGCACGCGGAAGAACTCCAGGCGCCGCAGCCCTTCGCGCACCCACCACGGGCTCGCGAGGAGCCCCACGACGAGGGCACCGCGCCAGGCCCACCGGAGTCCCCGCCGCAGGCGGTCGCGCCCGCTCGCCTCGTCGGTCATGCGCCCAACCGGGTGAGGAGCTCGGGCCCCGTCTTGGTGACGTCCCCCGCCCCGATCGTGAAGACCACATCGCCCTCGCGCACCAGCGCGGCGAGCGCATCCGCCATCGCCTCTCGCGGGCCGGTCCACGCCGGCGCGCGGCCGGCGCGCGTGGCGGTCGACGCGATGAGCGCACTCGTCACACCGGGGATCGGCTGCTCCCGCGCGGGATAGATCTCGGCGAGGCAGAGCACATCGGCCGCGGCGAGCGCCGCGCCGAACTCCGCAGCGAAGTCGCGCGTCCGAGAGAACAGGTGCGGCTGGAACGCCGCGACGATCCGACGCCCGGGGTACGCCTCGCGCGCCGCGGCGAGGGTCGCCGCCACCTCGGTGGGGTGATGCGCGTAGTCATCCACCACGGTCACCCCACGGGCCGTCCCCTTCCGCTGGAATCGGCGCTCCGCCCCGACGAAGCGCGCGAGCCCCGGCGCCATCGCCTCCACCGTGAGCCCCCACGGGCCGATCCCACACGCGAGCGCGGCGAGCGCATTCAACACGTTGTGCCGCCCCGGCACGCCGAGCTGGACCTCCCCGAGCGGCTTCCCATCGTAGACCACGGTGAACGTCACACCGCCGTCGTGGTGCCGGAGGTCGCGCGCGAGGAGACGCGCCTCGGGACTCGTGATCCCATACCGGATCACCTCGGCCGTCGCGGGGGACGGGAGCGCGTTCGCCCCCGGATCGTCCGCACAGAGCACGACGTAGCGTGCGCGTCGCACATAGGTGGCGAAGGTCGCCATGATGTCCGCGAGGTCGGCGTAGATGTCGAGGTGATCGGCCTCGACGTTGGTCACCACCGCCACCGTCGGCGTGAGCGCGAGGAACGAGCGATCGTATTCGTCGGCCTCGACGACGAAGATCTCATCGGCGCCGCGCGAGAGGTTCCCCCCCCACGCGGTCACCCGCGCCCCCACCACGCCCGTCGGCGCCTTCCCCGCCGCCGCGAGCGCCTCGGTGGTCATCACCGTCGTCGTGCTCTTCCCGTGCGTTCCCGCCACGCCGATCAGCACCCCGCCCGCCGTCGCCTCCGCCAGCGCCTCGGCGCGCCGCACCACCGGGAGGCCGAGGGCATGCGCGCGCTGCACCTCGGGATGATCCTTGGGGATCGCGCTCGAGACGACGAGCGCCCGATGCCCCACGAGATGCGCGGGGTCGTGCCCCGCATGGACGGGGATCCCCAGGGCGATGAGGTCGGCGGCCCCCGCGGGATCGCGGTCACAGCCGGAGACCTGGGCCCCGCGCCGCTGCAACAACTCGGCGAGCGCACTCATCCCGGCGCCGCCGATCCCTTGGAAATGGACCGGCCGTGGATCGGTCGGATCGAGCAATGCCATGAGCTGGAATCTAGACGCGCGAGACGCCTAGGTGCGCGCGCGATCGAGTCGCTGCGCGATATACCGCGCGATGTCGTCCGCCGCGGTGGGGCGTCCTCGCGCCCGGGCCGCCTGGCCCATCTGGTGGCGCATCGCCGGATCGTCGACCACCCGACGCACCTCCGCGTCGATCCGCTCCGCGGTCAGCGCGGCCTGCGGGAGATGGCGCGCCGCCCCGGCTGCCTCGAGCACGCGCGCGTTCGCCGTCTGGTGATCCTGGGCCGCGGTCGGGAGCGGGACGATGATCATCGGGATCCCCCACGCACAGAGCTCACTCGTCCCCATCATCCCGCCGCGCACCAGGGCCAGGTCGGCCGCGGCGTAGGCCTCCGCGATCGGCGCGAGATACGGGACCACACGCACGTCGGCGCGGTCGAGATGCGCGAAGGCCTCATGCTGCGCCCTCCCCGTGGCCCAGAGGACGCAGAGCCCCTCGGGGATCCCCTGCGCCACCCAACGCGCGACCGCGTGATTGATCGCGCGCGCGCCCTGCGAGCCCCCGAAGACGAGCAACACGGTGGCGTCGGCCGGGAAGCCCCAGCGCGCCCGTGCCTGCGCCGGCGCGGGCCGTGGATCCGGCGGGGGTTGGATGGGGTTCCCCGTGTCGCGATAGACGCAGCGGCCCGTCGGGAGCCAGCGCGCCGCCTCGGGGTAGCCGAGATAGGCCTCCGCCGCGAATCGCGCGGTCCACCGCGCGGTGATCCCCGGGACGGCGTCCCCGATGTGCTGCACGAGCGGTACGCGGTGCGCCCACGCCCACACCGAGGCGAGGCCGGCGGCGTAGCCCCCGGTGCCCACCACCAGCGCCGGCTGGAGCCGCTGCCCCAGCTGCGACATCGCGCGCCATCCACTCACCGCCCCACGCAGCGTCCGCCAATTCCTCCAGACCTGTGGCCGATAGAGGGGATGCAGGTCGAGGAGCGTATGGGGGAACTCCGTGGTGGGGAGCACGTCGCGCTCGATCCCCCGCTGCGCCCCCACGAAGACGGGATGGATGTCGGGACGCCGCGCGACGAGGGCCCGGGCGATCGCGAGCGCCGGATAGAGATGTCCGCCCGTCCCGCCCCCGGTGAAGAGGACGTTCATCGCGACGCCGCGGTGGGCGCGCGACCACCGACCCGCTCGCGCTCGCTCCCGATGTTCACCAACAGCCCCGTCATGAAGAGCGAGATCATGATGTTCGATCGCCCGTATGAGACGAACGGCAGGGTGAGCCCCGTCGTCGGGAGGAGCCCGATCACCACCCCCAGATGGAGGTAGGCGGTGAAGACCATCGTCGTCGTCAGCCCGATCGCGACGAGCTGGAGGAAGGGCGATCGCGCCTGCTTCGCGATGCGGAAGCCGAGCCAGGTCCAGAGGGCGTAGAGGACGATGAGCCCCGCCAGACCGACGAACCCCCACTCCTCCCCCACGTTGCTCCCGATGAAGTCGTTGTACGGGAGCGGGAGGAAGCCGAACTGCTGCCGCCCCTGCCCGAACCCGACCCCGAAGAGCCCACCGGACCCCACCGCGATGAGCGACTGCTGCAACTGATGTTTCACCGCCTCGGTGCCATCGGTCCCGTCGACGAAGCCGAGCAACCGACGGACGATGTAATCGAACTTGCCAACGAAGGTCCAGACGAAGGGGATCCCGACGATCCCGAGGAAGACGAAGTGTCCGATGCGCGCCCCGGCGGCGAAGAGCATCACCCCCATGACGAGCGCGTAGAAGAGCGCCACCGAGACGTCAGGCTCGAGCGCGACGAGCGCCGCGAGGATCCCGAACATCACCCCGAAGGGCGCGAGCCCCTTGCTCAGACGACGGAGCCCTTGCTCCCCGCCCTTCCGCACGATCAGCATCGCCGTCCAGACCACCAGCGCGATCTTCCCGAACTCCGAGGGTTGGATCGACCCCCCAAAGAGGAAGCGCCGCGACCCATTGATCGGCGGGGCGATCGATCGCGTGAAGGGCAGCACGGTGAGGAGCAGCCCGACGATCGTCAGGGCCATCCCGACCCACGCCCACTTCATCCAGCGCTCCGCGTCGAGCTTGGCGAGGATCGCGAACCCGATGACCCCGGCGATCACCCCGGTGAGTTGGCGATAGAGGAAGTGCCAGCTCGGCCGCTGCGCCGCCATCGCGACGCCGGCGCTCGCCGAGTAGAGGGTCGCGAGTCCGAAGGCGAGCAGCACCGCGGTGACGACGATGAGGATGCGCGCCTCGAGCGACATCCGCCACCGGAACCGTGCGCCGGTCGACTGGACCCCGCTCGCCGCCGCCTCGGCGTCCTTCCAGAGGATCGGGGGCGCGGTCACGCGCCGAGGGCGAGCCGACGGAAGGTCTCGCCGCGATGCAGATAATCGGTGAACATGTCGTAACTCGAGCAGGCGGGGGCGAGGAGGACCACGTCACCCGGCGCCGCGAGGGCGCGCGCGCGCGCGATGACGTCCTCAAAGGACGATCCGAGCTGCTCGACCGGCACATGCGGTGGCAGGTGCGGCCGGAGGTCCGCCACCACCTGCGCCGCGGCCTCACCGTAGGCGAGCACCGCCTTGCCATGCGCGCGGATGCCGTCGAGGAGCCCGGTATAGGGCTCCCCTTTGTGGCGGCCACCGAGGAGGAGGATCACCGGGCGCGTCATCCCCTCGAGGGCGACGCGCGCCGCACTCACATTGGTCGCCTTGGAATCGTTCACCCAGAGCACGCCGTTCACCTCGCCGACCGGCTCCACCCGATGCGGGATCGCCCGGAAGGTCCGCAGCCCCTCGGCGAGGCGGGTTCGCGCCGCCGGTGTCTGATGCGCCGGGTCCGCCGCCCAGACCGCGAGCGCGGCGCAGAGCGCATTGGCCACGTTGTGGTCACCCAACAGCGTCAGCTCGGCCCGTGGCAAGAGCGGCGCCCCCGCGAGCATGAGACGGTCACCCGCCCGATCGAACCAGGCCGCCGCGGTGGCATCGGCGAGCGAGAAGCGCAGCGCCCGCCCCGCGAATCCCGCCGTCCGGCGGAGCACCTCGGCGTCGTCCCCGTTGACCACACGGCATGCGTCGGCCGTCGCGTTCGCGAAGAGGCGCATCTTGTCGCCGTAGTACGCGTCGAGCGAGTCGTAGCGATCGAGATGGTCGGGGCTCAGGTTGGTGAGCACCGCCACCCGCGGGGCGACGGACGGCGTGTCGTGCAACTGGAAGCTCGAGAGCTCGAGCGAGGCCCAGGTCGGCGGCTCCGCGCGGCGCGCGATCTCGGCGAGCGGGGTGCCGATGTTCCCCGCCTCGATGGCATCGGGATGCCCGACCGCGCGGAGGAGGTGCCCGATCAGCGCGGTGACGGTGGTCTTCCCGTTGGTCCCGGTCGTCGCGAGGTAGGTGAGACCAGACAGGGCCTGCAGCGCGACATCGACCTCCGAGTGGACCGGGATCCCCCGCGCCTGCGCCGTGACGAGGGGCGGTGCCGTGGGAGGGACGCCGGGACTGACCACCACGGTACCCGCGCGAGCGATCCGCTCGAGATCGTGGGTCCCCCACTCGGCCTCGATCCCCTCGGTGCGCAACGCCTCGGCCGCCTCGCGCACGCGATCCCCGCGGCCCGCGTCGCTCACGTAGACCCGCGCCCCCACCGAAGTGAGGAGCCGCGCCGCGGCCACACCGCTCGCCCCGAGCCCGAGCACCGCCACCTCGCCGCGCCGAGCGATCGCGGCCAGCGTCGCCGAGGTCATCGGATCTTCAGCGTCGAGAGCGCCAGGAAGGCACAGAGGAGTCCGAGCAACCAGAAACGGACCACCACCTGGGTCTCAGGCCATCCCGAGAGCTCGAAGTGATGATGGATCGGTGCGCGCCGGAAGACCCGATGCGTGCGCGCATACTCGAGGCCATACCGCCGACGCCGCCACTTGAACGCTGAGCGCTGGATGATGACCGAGAGCGTCTCCGCCACGAAGACCCCACCGACGATGAGCACCAGGAACTCGCTCTTCAACAGGATCGCGACGGCGCCGAGCGCCCCGCCGAGGGCGAGCGAACCGGTGTCGCCCATGAAGACCTGCGCCGGATGCGCGTTGTACCACAGGAACCCCGCCGCCGCCCCGAAGACCGCCGCACAGAAGATCGTGAGCTCCCCGGCCCCGCGGAGGTAGAAGATCTGCAGGTACGCCGAGGCGTCCACACGCCCCATCACGTAGGCGAAGACCGCCATCGTGAGCATCGCGATCGCCATCAACCCCGCCGCCAACCCATCGAGCCCGTCAGTGAGATTCACCGCGTTGCTCGTCCCCGTCATCACGAAGGTGACGAAGGCGAGATAGGTGACCGGCGGGAGGGTCACGAGCAGGTACTTATAGAAGGGCAGCGTGGTCGCGGTCCCCGAGAGCTGGCTCAACGGCCATTGCCAGATGATGAGCCCCAGCGCGAGGCCGATGGTGACCTGCCCCGCGAGCTTGTAGCGCTCCACCAGGCCCCGATTCTCCTCGCCGGCGCGCTTCTGCCGCAGCTTGAGGTAGTCGTCGAGGAAACCGATCGCCCCCATGCCGAGCGTCACGAGCAGCGCCAGCCAGACGTAGCGGCTGTCGAAGCGCATCCAGAGCACCGTCGCGACGGCGATCGCCGCGAGGATGATCAGCCCACCCATCGTGGGCGTCGTCCCCTTCCCCGCATGGGTGTCGGGCGTCCCTTCGCGCACCACCTGGTGCACCTGCATCCGCTGCAGCGCACGCAGGAGCAGCGGCCCCAGGATGAAGGAGACGAGGAGCGCCGTCATCGCGGCTCCCGCGGCCCGGAACGAGATGTAGCGGATGATGTTGAACCCGCTCTCGTACCGGGTCAGGGGCAGGAGGAACTCGTAGAGCATCAGGCGGTCGCCCAGGAGGTGAGTGAGGGGACGAGGCGCTCCAGCGCGACCCCGCGCGACGCCTTGAGGAGGATGGCGGCATCGGCCGCGAGTCGGGGCTGGAGCTGTGGCCAAAGCGTATCGACGTCGGGGGCGAGGATCACCCGCGGATCGCCGAGCGCGAGCTGCTCCAGCGCGGGGACGAACTCCCCGATCCCGCAGATGAGGTCGAATCCGCCGGCGAGGGCCGCCTCTGCCACCTCACGGTGCGCACGCGGGGCCGCGGCGCCGAGTTCGCGCATGGTACCGAGGACGACGACACGCTGCCGCCCGACGCCGATGTCCGTGAGCAGGGTGAGGGCCGCCTTCGCCGAACCGGGGTTCGCGTTGTAGGCGTCGTTGAGCAGGAGGGCACGCCCGAGTGGCGTGACGGCGGAGCGCATCGAGGGGACCGCCATCCCGGCGATCCCGCGGGCCGCATCGACCGCGGCGATCCCGAACTCCCGGCCGACGGCGAGGGCGAGCGCCGCGTTCGCCACATTGTGCCGACCGCGGAGCGGGAGCTCGATGCGCACGCCGTCATGCGCGAGCCACCCCCGCCCGTCGGGGTGCACCCCACTCGCCGTCGGCACGGCGACCGAGACCACTCGACCGGCCCGACGCATCGCCTCCACCACCACCGCGGGCTCCGCTGCCGGTACCACCGCGATCGGGACCTCATCACAGAGGGCCAACTCCTCGGCCATCACGCCGGCGAGGTCGCCGAACCCCTCGAGATGCTCCTCCTGCACCGTCGTCACCACCGCGAGATCGGGCCGGGCGACGTCGCGGAGGAAGGCGATCTCCCCCGGTTGATTGGTCCCCACCTCGATCACCGCCACGTCGGCCGCATCCTCGAGCGCGAGCAGGGTCAGCGGGACCCCGACGCGATTGTTGAGGTTCCCCACCGTGGCGTGCACGCGGAGCCGGCTCCCGAGCACCGCCTTGAGGAGCTCCTTGGTGCTCGTCTTCCCATTGCTCCCGCCGACGGCGATCACCGGTCGCGCCCAGGCGAGCCGGCGGTAGCGCGCGAGATCGGCGAGCGCGAGGTGCGTGTCCTCCACCACGAACACCGGGACCCCGAGCCCCGCGGTGCGGGTCGCGTCCTCGACGACGAGTGCCGCCGCACCCGCCGTCACCGCCTCGGCGAGATAGTCATGGGCGTCGAATCGCTCGCCGCGGAGCGCGACGAAGCAACTGCCGGGGACCAGCGCGCGCGTATCGGTCGTGATCCCCGCGAGCGCGCGTCCATCGGATGGTCCCTGCCCCAACGCGGCGGCGACCCGCTCCACGGTCCAGAAGGTCATGCCGGGCCTCGGAGGAGCTCGCGCACGATCTCGCGCTCATCGAACGGCGACTTGGTGGTCCCGTAGATCTGATAGGTATCCGGCCCCTTCCCGACCAGCAGCACCACATCGCGGGCCGGATCGGCGAGTCCGAGCGCGTGCGCGATCCCCGCCCGGCGATCGCGGATCACCTCGTAGCTCCCGGGCGGGAGCGGCGCCACGGTGTCGGCGACGATCTGATCAGGGTCCTCGGTGCGCGGATTGTCATCGGTTATGACGAGACGATCGGCGAGCCGATGCGCCACGGTCGCCATCAGCGGCCGCTTCCCACGGTCGCGATCGCCGCCACACCCGAAGACGAGGATGATCCGACCGGCCGTGTACGGCCGCAGCGCGGTCAACACGCGCTCGTAGGCGTCAGGCGTATGGGCGTAGTCCCGCAGCACGGTCGGATGCGCATGGATGACCTCCAGCCGTCCCGGCACCTGCGGCACGCTCGCCAACCGCGCCGCGATCGTCGCCGGCGCCATGCCGAGGGCGAGTGCCGCCCCGGCGGCGGCGAGGGCGTTCGCGACATTGAAATCCCCCATCAGCGGGAAGGCGACCCCGTGGCGTCCGGCCGGCGTGACGAGCGTCCAGTCACTCCCGCCGGCGCGATAGTGCAGATCGGTGGCCCGGACCGCCGCCTCGGTATCGCGCATGGAGAAGCGCTGCGTCCGCGGCACGGCGGGGAGCCCGGCCCACATCGGGTCGTCGGCATTGATGATCGCCGTCCCGGTCGGGGCGAGCTGCCCGAGGAGCAGCGCCTTCGCGTCGCGATACGCCTCCATCGTGCCGTGGTAGTCGAGATGCTCGCGCGTGAGATTCGTGTAGACCGCCGCCTCGTAGGCGAGCCCGTACATCCGTCGCTGATGGAGCGCATGGGACGAGCACTCCATCGCCACCGTGGTGACCCCGGCCTCGACCAGCGCACGCAGGACGCGCTGCAACTCGATCGGCCCCGGCGTCGTGAGCCCCGAGCCCCCAGGGAGGGGGCGGCCCTCGCTCCCGATGCGCACCCCGATCGTCCCGATGCTCGCCGCCGTCCCCGCCGGCGCATCGAGGAGGTGCCGCAGGATGTGCACCGTGGTCGTCTTCCCATTCGTGCCGGTGACGCCGACGAGCCGCAGCTGCGCCGCCGGATCGCCGTAGAACGCCGCGGCCGCCACCGCCGCCGCGATCCGGCTCTCCCGCACCACGAGCGCCGGCACCGTACACGCCACGGCCTCCTCGACGAGCACGAGCCCCGCTCCCGCCGCCTCGACCGCCGCGAGGAACGCATGGCCATCCCGCGCGCTCCCCCGCACCGCGACGAAGCAGCCGCCCGCCACGCCCGCCCGACTATCGTCCGTGATCCCCGTGATCCCCGAGGGGAGCACGCCACGCACCGCGACCAACTGGCCGGCGCGCTCCAACGCGGCGCGGATCCGCTCCACCATCCCCGCCGGCGTCATGGCGCACCTCCGCGGCTCGGCGCGAACCGAACCACGCTCCCGGAGGGGAGCATCGTGCCCACGGCCGGCGAGGTCTCGCCCACCGCCCCCGTCGCATCGATCACCACCCGGAAGCCGGCGCGATGCAGCGCGCGGACCGCCGCCCGCGTGGACAACCCCGTCACCTCAGGGACCGGGCGCGAGATCACCACCCGCCGCGGCGCGGGGATCGGGGCGGCGAGATCGTACACCACCGGCGCATCCGTGGTCTCGACGGTCTCCCTGGGCTCGATGGCGACCGAGGGCTCGGCGGTCACGACGCGCGTCGGTGGCGCCCCGCCCTTCAACTCCAAGGCCCCATCGCGCGCCGCCAATGCCGCCTGCAACACCGCCTTCGTCACCGGCGCCGCGATCTCGCCGCCATAGAACGCCCCCTCCGGCGCATCGAGCTTCACGAGGATCACCAGCTGCGGATCCTCGGCCGGGAAGAACCCGACGAAGCTCGCCGTGTACGCCCCCTCTTCGTATCCTCGCCCATCATCGCGCATCCGCCGCGCCGTCCCGGATTTCCCGGCGACCCCATAACCCGCGAGGTCGGCCCGACCCCCCGTCCCCGAGGTCACCACATCGCGGAGCAACTTCCGCATCGTCGCCGCCGTCGCCGGCGACATCATGCGCCGGACCACCTGACGGCGGGCCGTGAAGCGGACCGTGCCGTCCGGGTCGCGGATCTCGCGCACGAGCGTCGGCTCGAGCAGCTCCCCCCCGTTCGCGAAGGCCGCGTAGGCCATCGCCAATTGCAGCGGCGTGACCGAGAGCTCGTAGCCCATCGCCAGGGAGGCCGGCGACTGCTTGGACCATTCGGGCACGGGACGCAACCGCCCTGATGACTCCGACGGATAGGGCACCCCGGTCACCATCCCGAACCCGGCATCACGCAACGCCTCGTATTGCTCCCGCGCCGTGAGACGCTCCGCCAGCTGGACGATGCCGACATTCGACGATTGACTGATCACCTCGGCGACGGTCATCGATGCCGCCTCGTGGACATCCTTGATCGTGCGCCCATGCCGCTCGATGACCCCGTTGTAGGTCGGGATGACCTCGTCGAGCGCGACGCGCCCACGCTCGAGCAACGCGGCCGCGATGAAGGGCTTGACCGTCGAGCCGGGCTCATAGGGCTCGGTGAGCGCCGTGGCCCCCGAGGCATCGGCGCGCGCCCGGCGACTCGCCAGCGCACGGATCTCGCCGGTATGCGGGTCGAGCAGGAGGACGTCACCCCCGCGCGCGTTGCGCTCGGCGATCGCGTCGGTCAGCACCCGCTCCGCGATGTCCTGTAGTGGCTGATGGATCGTGAGCACGACGGACCGCCCATCCACGGGAGGGACACTCCGCTCCTCGGGTGAGGCGAGCGCCCCCACGCGACCCGCGCGCACGAGCACGGTCCGCCCCGTCGTCCCCTCGAGCACCGCGTTCAGCGACGCCTCCACACCACCCACCGCCTGGCCGTCGCGGTCGGTGGTGCCGAGGAGGTTCCGTAACCCCTGCGTCGGCGGTGGCACGCGCTCGAGCACCGGCCGCGGGTGCACGCCGCGCATCGCCAACAGATCCTCGACCTCCGTCGAGAGGAACCGCCCAGGGAGCTCGACCCACTTCCGTCGGAGGTCGGTGGCGCGTCCGATGAAGGGCGCGGGGACCCCGACACGCGCGAGCGCCGCGGCGAGGACGGCCCGGTCCCGCACCTCGGTGGGCGCGATGTCCAGCCGCACCAGAGACCGGCTCTCCACCAGCACGGTCCCGGCCCGATCGAGGATGGCCCCACGCCGGGGCGGGACCTCCCGCTCGACGGTCTGTTGCGCGCGCGCCTCGCGAGACCATCGATCCCGCTGCCAGAGTTGGACCCAGGCGGCCCGCGCCACCAGCGCGCCGGCGAAGAGGAGGAACGCCCCATGGACGAGACCGAGGCGACTGACGCGAATCACGGACGAGCGGCCCTTGGGGTTGGACGTGGCAGGCGGATGACCAGACTCTCGGCCGGCACACGCAGACCGAGGCGCTCCTCGACCGAGCGCGCGAGCCGCGCCCGACTGGAGGCGTCGCGGATCTCCCCTTCGAGCGCCGCCTCCGTCGCCTCCAGGGCGACGCGACGTTGCTCCAAGGTGCGGAGCTCACGCGCCTGCGCGAGCCCCACGCTCCGCCTCCATATGACGCCCGTGGCCAGCAGGAAGAAACCCAAGAGACCGAGGAGGAGCTTGGTCCGTCCGCGCATGGTCAGCGCCCCCCGTCCGCGCGCCGCCAGAGACGCAACTTGGCACTCCGCGCCCGCGGGTTGCGCGCGATCTCCTCCGGCGACGCCACGATCGCCTTCCGCGTCACCGCCGTCCCCTCGGCCACCCCACCACAATTACAGCGCGGCTGCCGCGGCGGGCAGGTGCAGGCCGTGCTCCAGTCACGAAAGGCGTGCTTCACCACCCGATCCTCCCCGGAGTGATAGCTGATCACCGCAAAGACCCCACCCGGCGCGAGTCGCTCGCGCAGCGAGACCAACCCGTGCCGCAGGCCGTCGAGTTCGTCATTCACCCCGATCCGCACCGCCTGGAAGAGCCGCGCGAAGTCGGACGGGCCGCTGCGCGGGCCCAGCACCGCACGGATCGCCCCCACGAGATCATCGCTCACCGCGAAGGGTGCCCGCGCGCGCCGCCGCACGATCTCCTGTGCGAGGCGGCGAGCCTTCGGCTCATCGCCCGCCTCACGAAAGGTCGCGGCGAGCACCTCCCCCTCGGCCTCGTTCAGGAAATCCGCCGCCGTCCTCGCCTGCGCGGGGTCCATCCGCATGTCGAGCGCCACGCCGGGGCGGAAGGAGAACCCCCGCGCGTCATCGTCGATCTGCCGAGACGAGACCCCGAGATCGAGCAGGATCCCGTCGAAGCCCCGTCCCGTGAGCGCGGCCACCTCGTCGATCGCGTCATGATTCCCGAGCACCGCCTCGAAGCGGCCGGTCGACGCATGGGCCGCGAGTCGACCGCTGGCCTCGGCGAGCGCCGTCGGATCGCGATCGAGCCCGATCACCCGATGGCCCTCGGCGAGCAACGCCGCACTGTGCCCGCCACCGCCCAGCGTCCCATCGAGCACCGTCGGACAGGCGGCGAGCGCCTCACAGACCTCGCGGACGAGGACGGGATCGTGCCACGCGCTCGCGAAGGTCGCGGCGTCATGGGCTGCCTGGGGCGCCGGGGCGAGCGCGGGGGATGGGGTCAGCGGCGGCACAGGAGAAAGATGGCGGAGCCGGCCCCGAAAAACACGACACCCGCCGACGCGAGCGTCGGCGGGTGCGCGGACCATCGGGACGGGCCGAGACTCAGGGCTTGCAGAGCGTCGTGACCTGCCGGTCGATGTACGGCGAGAGCTGGTTCACCAAGCCGAGGATCTGCGCCGCGGCGTCCGGCGAGGTCCGCCCCCCCAGCTGGGTGTACGTCATCGCATCGGCCGTCGCGGCCTGCGCCATCTTGGCCTCGTCGCAGCTCTTGCTCGCCTGGAGCCCGGTCGCCGTGATCTGCGCCATATAGAACGAGGAGACGCCGATCAGGAACTTGGCATTGGCCCGCAACTGGACATCGGCCGTCGTGCTGTCGGCGAAGTGCAGGTACGGCAGCGCCGTCCGGAACGACTCGACCTTCTTCGGGTCCTCCGCGCTCGCCGCCCGGTAGAGGCGGTTGCCGATCGAGAGGGCGAAGCCGCCCACCTGGTTCGCATCATCCCCCGCCGCCTTCGCCAGTCGGAGCGAGGCGAGCGCGCTGTCCGGGAGGTTGAGATCGTTGTACGCCACCGCGATCTGCGTCCACCCGTTCGGGATCTTCGGGTTGATCTCGAGCGCCTTCCGGGCCGCGACGATCGACTGCTGGCCCTCCCCCGCCTTCTTCAGCGTCTGCGCGTAGAGCTGCCAGAGGTCCGCATCCTGCGGGTAGCGGGTGGTGGCGCGCTTCGCGGCGTCCGCCGCCTTCGTCGCCTGGCTGTCCGACGCGTAGAGCGCGGTGAGGCGCGTATAGAACGACGCCGTGGCCTTGGTGGAGTCGAGCTGGATCAACTCCTCACCCGTCGTGATCGCGCCCTTCAGGTCACCCGAGGCCGAGAGGATCTTGAACTGGAGCTCGACGAGGTCGACGTCCCCGGGGTTCTCGGCGACCGCCTTCACGACGACCTCCTTCGCGAGGTCGAGCTTGCCGCTCGCGGCGAGCGCGTCGATCACGCGGGTCGCGAGCGCGGCATCCCCAGGGTTCGCGGCAAGGAGGCGCAACAGGTAGCCGTTCGCCTCATCGGCGTTCCCCGCCTTCTGCTCCGCGTCCGCAGCCACGGCGAGCGCGGCCCGCGAGTTCGGATCGATCGCGAGGATCTCCTTGGCCATCGCCACCTGCTCCGCCGCAGGGGCCTCCTTCCGGACGAGGACCTGCATCTTGCAGTAGCGCACGAGCGTCGCCTGCGGATACTCGGCGATCCCCGCATCGGCCGCCTTGAGGGCCTCGTCGAGCTTGTTGTCCCGCGCGGCGTTCATGCACGCCTTCTCGTGCGGGAGCTGCTTGCGCGCATCCTGGATCGCCTTCACCAGCGGGGCCACCGCGCGGTCGGCACGATTCCCCTCCGCCACGGGCAGCGGCTGCACGAGCGACGGGTCACGGGTGAGGACGATCGACACCTCGACCTTGAGATTCGCCCCGTCGCGCGTCACGCGCCCACGCAGGTAATCATCCGCCCGCTGCGCCTTGGCCAGCTGCGCCTCATCGCTCGGCGGGAGCTGCTCGTCGGTCGGGTACCCCGACTGCTCGAGCATCGACATGATGTCCTTCTTGTCGATCACCCAGAGGAGGCGCGAGGGGAACGCGCGGATCAGCCGGTCCCGGAGCTCGTCCGAGGCCTCAGGACCCACCACCTTGTCCGCCGAGGCGAAGACCTGCACCATCGTGCGCGGCGTGTTCGGGCCGGGCGGGGTGCGCGGCGGCTGCGCCCACGCGGGAACGGCGCCGGCGGCGACGAGACCCAGGGCGAGCGCGACGACGAGACGGATGGGGAACCGAGCCTTCACGATCTTCCTCCTCAGGGAGCGTTGACACTTCATACACCAGGACCGCCGACCAGTGGTCCGTCCGTACCGCGAGCTGCAGTGGGCGAAGAGGGATTCGAACCCCCGACACCCTGCGTGTAAGGCAGGTGCTCTAACCAGCTGAGCTATTCGCCCCGGGATGCGACCTGTGGGGCGCGGCCGCTCATCTCAGGATCGCGATGGGGACCAGCACGCAGTACCCGAGCACCAACAGGATCGGAGCGACCGTCACCCCACCCCGCCAGAGATCGGCGTACCCGACGACCAACGCGGCCGTCGCCAAACCCCACCACAGCGTGGACCGCGACCCCGCAGCCCCCGTCTCGTTCGTCCCGGTCATAGACGGAGGAGTCTAGACCGGGCCTTCCCCTCTGTCAAATGAACGCGGTCGCTCCTCACACCGTTCGCCGCCGCCCTCGCCGAGGAGGGCGGCGAGGGCGCTCGCGCGCTCCCGTGCCTCCTGCGCCGCATCCCGAGCCCGGAGGGTCGCGAGCCGGGCCTGCTGACGCCGCCGTCGCTGCCACCAGAGGGGGGCGAGGAGACAGCCGAGCACGAGGGAGAGGACCCCGAGATCCGCCAGGAGCGCCACCGCCCCGTACTGCCGTCGGATCCGCGCGCGCCACCACGACTCGAACCCGGGCTCCGTCATCCCATGCACCTGCCGGAGGGTCCGGTCGAACGACCCCGTCTCGCGCCACACCGTGAAGAATCGCGTGAGCCCGTCACCGCCCCCCAGGGTCCCGAGGGCCGCGAGCTCCGCGACCGCCCGATGGGCGAGCGCATACGCTCGGGTCGCCCCGGTGGCCCCGCCCACGAAGGCCGAATCGAGCGCGACGAAAGACGGCACCCCACGCCAGACGAGGCCCAGACTCGTCGCCAGGATCTCCTCGCGCCCCCACTCCCCCGCCGCGTAGGACGCGTACCCCTCGTCGAACCACCGCGGGACGAGCCCCCCCATCGCCTCGGCGAGCATCAGGTGCGCGAGTTCGTGGCGCAGCGTCTGCCGCGGCTCCCCCGCGTCGGCGCCGGCATCGCGCCCCTGCATGATGATCAGGCGCCGCGCGGGGAGCGCGATGGCCGCCCCCCACTCCGGCGCCGCCGGCCCCACCCAGGCGCGGAAGACCGCCGCGCTCGGCGCCAGCGCGATCCGGACCGCGTCGCGCGGCCGTGCCAGCCCTGGGAAGGAATCCCGCGCGAGGGCATCGGCGAGAAGGGCGCGCGCCAACCGCGCCTCGCTCGGGAAGGCGAGGATCGAGAACCGTCCGGCCTCGAGCAGGTCGGCGCCTGGCGGCACCGCGGGCCACGTGGACGCCTGCGCCCGCGGGGATCGAGGACCGGCGACCAGCAGGACCGCGAGGAGGAGCAGCCCCCGCGACGCGCTCACGCGCCGGCCCCGCCCGCGTAGAACCCGAGGGCCTCGAGCGGATCCTCGTCCGCCCCCCAGAGCGCCTCCCCGGCCACCGTGGCGAGGCACCGCCGCAGATCCTCGGGCAACGGCGAGCGGAGCTCCACCGGGGCCCCGGTCGCGGGATGCGGGAAGACCAACCAGGCCGCATGGAGGAAGTGCCGCTTGGGCGGGAGCGCCACGACCTTCCGCCCGCCGCCGCCGCCGTAGGTGTCGTCCCCGACCACCGGATGCCCGATCGAGGCGAGATGCACACGGATCTGATGCGTGCGTCCCGTGTGGAGATGGGCGCGGAGGAGATCGCACGAATCGAAGCGCGCGAGCCGATGGAAATCGGTGCGCGCCTGACGGCCCTCGCGACGGATCGCGACCCGTGTCCGATCGTTGGGATCGCGCCCGAGCGGCTGATCCACGCGCACCTCGTCGGCATCGAGGTGTCCCCAACAGAGCGCCGCGTAACGCCGCGTGATCCGCCGGGCCGCGAGCGCGCCGCTCAACACGGTGTGCGCCCGATCGGTCTTCGCGACGATCAGGAGCCCCGAGGTCTCCTTATCGAGACGATGCACGAGCCCGAGCCGCTCGGCGCCCCCACCCTGCGCGAGCGCCTGCCCACGCCCGAGCAACGCATTCACCAAGGTCCCCGACCAATTCCCGGGCGCGGGGTGCACCACCATCCCCGCGGGCTTGTCGACGACCACCACATCCTCATCCTCGTAGACGGTGCGGAGGGGGATCGACTCGGCGAGGATCTCGCGGCCGATCGGTGCCGGGATCGTGACGGCGAGCGACATCCCCGGCTCGAGGCGCAGGCTCGCCTTCTCGGCGCGACCATCGACCTGCACCTGGCCCGTGGCGATCAGCGTCGCGGCCTGCGTGCGGGAGCGGCCGGTGAGCCGCGCGACCGCGAGGTCGAGCCGCTCCCCGCCCTCGGCGATGGTGAAGGTGTACGCGCCAGGCGCCAGCGCGTCCCCCGCGCCCGGCGGGTCGGTCGTCACGAGCCCGTCGGGGCGTCGGGCGAGGGGACGGCCTTCGCGTCGGCGACCCGCTCCTCCTCGTTCCAGAGCACGAGGGCCAGGAGGATCGCGCCGGTGCTCACCGCGATGTCGGCGAGGTTGAAGGTCGGCCAGCGCCACGCGCCCACACCGACATCGAGGAAGTCGACCACGCCACGCGGGGAGATGATGCGATCGATGAAGTTGCCGAACGCCCCCCCGGTCACGCAGAGCAGGGCGCGCACGCGCCACACCGCATCGGGGGGACTCGCCCGATAGAGCCGCCACATCGTCACCACCGCGACGACGGTGAGCGCCATGAAGATCCACCGGGAGAACGCCCCGAGGTGCAGCCCGAAGGCGGCGCCGGGATTGTACACGAGCGTC
>CAIVJV010000011.1 GCA_903906325.1 uncultured Gemmatimonadota bacterium | reverse complement strand
CTTCGTCGGGCAGATGTTCACGGCGGCGGCGATGGGGTTCTTCGAAGGGGCGTTGGACGCCGCGGTGGTGCTGGCCCTCTTCATCCCGCTCGTGATCAGCTCCGGCGGGAACTCCGGGTCGCAGGCGACCTCGCTGATCATCCGCGCGCTGGCGCTGCAGGAGATCGGCATGCGGGATTGGTTCCGCGTGCTGCGGCGCGAACTCCTGTTGGGGTTGGCGCTCGGGCTCGTGCTCGGAGTGGTCGGTGTGTTGCGCGTGATGGTCTGGGAGTGGAGCGGGCTCTACGAGTTCGGGGCGCACTATGACCTGCTCGCCCTCACCGTCGGCGCCACGGTCGTGGGGGTGGTCCTCTTCGGGACGCTGACCGGGGCGATGCTCCCCTTCCTGCTCAAGCGCATCGGGTTCGACCCGGCGAGCGCCTCGGCGCCCTTGGTCGCGACCCTGGTCGATGTGACGGGCGTGGTGCTCTACTTCACCGTCGCCCTGCTCCTGCTGCGCGGCACCGTCCTCTGATCGCCACCCGACCGTGACGGAGCGCCAGGCGACGGGGTCGATCCTCCTCTCGGCGTGCGCCTTCGGCTCGCTCTCCACCGCGGTGATCCTCGCCGATCGGGCGGGGGTCGCGTTGATCGCGCTGATGGCGTGGCGCTACGCCCTCGCGGCCCCGCTACTCGTGGTGGCGGCGGGTGGGCTTCGCGCCCTGCGGATCCCGTGGCGCGAGGCGGGCGCGCTCCTCCTGCTCGGCGGGACGGGCCAGATGGTGATCACCACGATGAGCTTCTCCTCGCTCCGGTGGCTGACCTCCGCCCAACTGGGGTTCCTCTTCTATACCTATCCCGCGTGGGTCGCCCTCCTGATGGCGATCGCGGGGGTGGAGCGGCTGACGCGCGGGCGCCTCGTGGCGCTCGGGCTCGCGCTCGCGGGGATCACCCTCATGGTGGGGCGCCCGTGGGCGAGTGCGATCCCGGCGCCGGGGCTCTGGCTCGCCTTGGGGAGCGCGGCGATCTACGCGGGGTACATCCCCCTCCTCCACCGCATGCGCGGGTCGCACCCCGCGGCGGTGGCCTCGACGTATGTGATCACCGGCGCGGCGATCTCGTTGAGCACGTGGAGCGCGATGCAGGGGACGTTGTTCACGAACATGACCCTCCCGATGTGGGGATTGGCGTTGGCCTGCGCGGTGATCGGGACGGTGGTGGCCTTCATCACCTTCCTCCGCGGGCTCGCGGTGTTGGGGGCGGTGCGGACCGCGATCCTCTCGACCGTGGAGCCGTTCTGGAACGCGATGCTCGCGGCGGTGGTGCTCGGGCAACGCCTCACCCCGGCGACGATCGCTGGGGGCACGGTGATCATGGGGGCGATCATCCTGCTGCAACGGTCGTCACACCCGGCGCTCGCCACCGACGCGCCGGCCCCAGAGTGAGGGCCCGATGACGAGCGAGTCGACGCGGAGCGAGGCGAAGACCCTGACGCAAGGGACGCTGTACACGGTGCTGGCGGCGATGGGGTTCGCCTCGGTGAGCGTCCTGACCTCGTGGCTCACGGCGCGCGGGCTCGCGCTCCCGACGGTGTTGCTCTGGCGGTATCTGATCGCGGCGGTGGTGCTCACGCTCTGGGTGGGGACCCATCGCTACGCGCGCATCCCCTCGAACGAGATGCTGCGCTTCGTCGTGCTCGGCGGCGGCGGACAGGCGCTGGTGGTCTTCCTCGCACTCTCGTCGCTGGCGTACATCCCTGCGGCGACGTTGGCCTTCCTCTTCTATACCTATCCCGCCTGGGTCGCGGTGGCGCAGCTGGTGCGCGGGGTGGAGCCGCTCGATGGCCGACGGGCCGGCGCCCTGGCGCTCTCGTTCGGAGGCATCGCGGTGATGGTCGGGGTGCCGGCGCTCGCCACGACCGCCGCCCTCGACTGGCGTGGCGTCGCGCTCGCGATCGGTGCGGCGATTCTCTACGGCGCCTATATCCCGATGATGCGCACCCTGCAGCGCGATCACCCCGTCGCCCCGACCTCGGCCTATGCCAAGATCGGCGCGGCGTTGG
>CAIVJV010000010.1 GCA_903906325.1 uncultured Gemmatimonadota bacterium | reverse complement strand
GCGATCGACCTTGGAGGGATCCTTCCCCGAGAAGGCCCCGCCACCGTGGCGGCCGTAGCCCCCGTAGGTATCGACGATGATCTTGCGCCCCGTGAGGCCCGCGTCGCCGTGCGGCCCCCCGACGACGAAGCGCCCCGTCGGGTTGATGTGCAGCTTCATCTTCTTGGCGCGCAGCTCGCGTGGGATCACCGCCTCGATGATGTCCCGCGTGACCGCCTGATGGATCGCGCGGTTCCCCACCGAGTCCGCGTGCTGCGTGGAGATGACCACGGTGTCGACCTCGACCGGGCGCCCGTCCTCGTACACGACCGAGACCTGCGACTTACCATCCGGTCGGAGCCAGGGGAGCGTGCCGTCCTTGCGCCGCGCGGCGAGTGCCTCGGTGAGGCGATGCGCGAGGACGATCGGGAGGGGCATGAGCTCCTCGGTCTCGTCGCAGGCGAAGCCGAACATCATCCCCTGATCGCCGGCGCCACCGGTGTCGACCCCCTGCCCGATGTCGCGCGACTGCTGCCCGAGCGCGTTGAGCACCGCGCAGGAGTGCGCATCGAAGCCGATCCCCGCCTCGGTGTAGCCGATCCCCTCGATCGTCTGCCGCACGAGGGCGCGCAGATCCACCCAGGCCGCCGTGGTGACCTCACCGAAGATCGTCGCGAGGCCGGTGGTGACCATCGTCTCGCAGGCGACGCGCGAATGCGGGTCCTGCGCGAGGAGGGCGTCGAGCACGGCATCGGAGATCTGGTCGGCGACCTTGTCCGGATGCCCTTCGGTGACCGACTCGGAGGTGAAGAGATGACGATGGAGCACGGGGAGACGGGGCGAGGGTGAATGCAAAAGGCCGTCGCGACGCGGCGGCCCGCACCCCTGAACGTTAGGCCCCTAGGAGAGACCCAGCAACCCGTCCGTTACCCCTGCCCCGAGCGCCTCGGAGAGTGACTGCCGCAGGCCCCGCTCGGCCTCGTGCGCGGTCGGCGCCACAAGGGCGGCCTGCGCCGCGGCGCTCGCGGCCCCGAGGCGCACCCCGCGGATCAATCGCTTGATCACCGGGATCGCGGCCGCCGAGACGCTCAGGGTCCGGACCCCGAGCCCGAGGAGCGCATAGGCCATCAGGGGCTGCGAGGCCATCTCCCCGCAGACGCTGCACTCACGCCCCACCGCCGCGGCATCGCGCACCGTGCCATCGATCAACCGGAGCACCGCCGGGTGGAGCGGGGTGAAGCGCGTGACCAGCGCGGCGTTGCCGCGATCGACCGCCAGGGTGTACTGCACCAGGTCGTTCGTCCCGACACTGAAGAAATCCACCGCCTCGGCGAAGCGCGCCGTGGTCAAGGCGGCGGCCGGCGTCTCGACCATGATCCCGACAGGGACATCGGCCCGATGCGCGACCCCTCGCCGCGCGAGCTCGGCGGCGGCCTCCCGCAGCAGATAGCGCGTCTGCCGCACCTCATCCACGCCGACGACGAGCGGCAACATGATGCGCACATCGCCATGGACCGCGGCGCGCAGGAGCGCACGCAACTGGACGGAGAAGAGCGCCGGCTCATCGAGGCACATGCGGATCGCCCGCCATCCCAAGAAGGGATTCGGTTCGTGCGGGAACCCGCCGACCGGGAGCTTGTCCCCGCCCACATCGTAGGTCCGGATCACCACCGGCTGCCCTGGGAACGCCTCCAGCACCGCCCGATACGCCTCGACCTGCTCGTCCTCACTGGGCATCGCGGTCCGGCCGACGACGAGGAACTCGGTGCGCATCAACCCGACCCCCTCGGCGCCCGAGGCTGCGAGCCGCTCCACCCCATCCGGGAGATCGACGTTCGCTCGGAGGGTGATGCGCACACCGTCCGCGGTCACCGCCTCGGCCGTCGTCATCGAGGCGAGCTCAGAGCGCACCGCCGCCTCCTCCTGCGCTCGCTCCGCGAAGCGGGCCAGGGTCGCCGCCGTCGGCCGCAGCACGAGCTCGCCGTTGGTCGCGTCGAGGATCACCCGGTCGCCGGTCTGCACCCGTGACGTGGCGTCGATCAGGCCAACCACGGCGGGGATCCCGAGCGACCGCGCGAGGATCGCCACGTGAGAGGTCCGCGTCCCGGCGTCGGTCGCGATCCCCCGGATCGATGTGCGGTCCAGCTGGACCGTCAGGCTCGGCGTGAGGTCATGCGTGACGAGGATCGTCTCGGCATCGGGACCGGCGGCGATGGGGTCCCCATCGGGGAGCCCGAGCAGGATCGAGAGGAGCCGGATCTCGATGTCAACCAAGTCCCCGGCGCGCTCCCGCATCAGGGGATTCGTGGACCGCGTGAAGCGCTCGCGCCATTCGAGGAAGACGAGCTCCACCGCCTTCTCCGCCCCGAGGTTCTGCCGGATGAGCGCTTCGATCCCCCCGGTCAGGGCCTCATCGCCGAGCACCGCGACCTGGACGTCGAAGATCGCCGCCTCGGCGGGGCCGGCGTTCTGCTGGGCGCGTGCCTTGCACTGCTGCAATCGATCGACCGCCGCGCCGATGGCCGTGTGCAGGCGCGCGAGCTCTGCGGGGACCGCCTCGTCGGGGATCACGCGCACCGGGACCTCGGGGACCTCCCAGCGCAGGATCTGCGCCGTCCCCACCACGATCCCCGGGGAGGCGGAGACCCCGTGCAGCGGCGTACCCATCGCGGCTCAGCTCTCGCCGAAGCGCGAGGCGATCAGCGCCGCGATCGCCTCGATCGCGTCCGATGCATCGGGGCCATCGGCCCGGATCCGCAGCTGCGCCCCGCACTCCGCGGCGAGCATCATCACCCCCATGATGCTCTTGGCGTTCACCTCGAGGGCGTCTCGGGCGAGGGTGATCTGGCTCGAGAACCGCGCCGCCACCTTCACGATCTGCGCGGCGGGGCGCGCGTGGATGCCGTGTGCGTTCTGGACCTCGACCATTCGTTCGATCATCAGCGCACGACTCCCGCCAAGGTGAACCCAAGTAACACGAGGATGGCGATCTGCCATCCTTCTGCCTTCCCGCGAAGCGCGGTGACGGTCGCCGCACTCACCGCCACGCCACCCAAGACGACGCCGAGCAGGGCGCGCCCCGGTCCGATGATGCCATGCGCCGCGACCGGGAGCGCCACGCCCGCGACCAAGGCGGTCGCTCGGCCCATGTGCGCCGGTGCGCGCCGCAGGATCCAGACGTCGAGCGCGCGGGCCACGCGGAGCCCATGCACCCACCCGGTGTGGAGTCCCCAGATGCGGAGCCCCACGTGCATCACGTTGTAGAGTGTGAGGAAGAGGAGCAACACCAATAACGGCGAGGCCCCGAGGCCGAAGGCCAAGAGGGCGCTCGCCGAGCAGAGGGGGAGCCACCCCGCCCACACGAGCCGGTCGCCGACCGAGCCGAGGGGGCCGGCCGCCGCGACGCGGAAGCGTTCGATCTGGGCCGCGGGGACCCCATCGAGCTCCGCACGCATGAGGGCACCGACCGCCACCGAGGCGAGATAGGGATGCGCGTTGAAGTACCCGCTGTGGCGCCCCAATGCCGCCGCATACGCCGGCCCCCGGGGTCCCCCGGGGAGGCGACGGAGCGCCGGCTCCATCGCGAACGCGATCCCGTTCCCGATCATCGTCTCGTAGTTGAACGCCCCTTGCATGGCGAAGAGGCGACTGCACACCGCGAGCCAGGTTCGCATCGGGAGGCGCGGGGGGAGGTCGCTCATGCGATCCCCCACGCGACGCCGAAGCCGAGGAGGAGTCCCGCAAGGAGGTACCATCGGGCCCCGGCCGTCGACTGCGTGACCTTCCACACCGCCGCCAATCCGACGGATGCGGCGGTCCCCACGACCACGGCCCGCGAGGCCACGGGGGAGAACGCGAAACCGGCGAGGGCCCGATCGTACAGCGGGACCGCGATGGCGAGCACGAGGGCGGTGACCGCACCGGCGCGGATGAGGTCGATGGTGAGCCCGGTGAGTTGCACGACGGTGACGGCGCTCCCCGAGCCGCGAGCGATACGCGCCTGCTGCCGCCGTGCGACGGCGGCGTTGAGGCGACGGAGGAGATGCATCGAGGTGCCACCCACCCCTGCGGCGATCAATGCGATCAGCACCGCCACCGTCATCGCGCCGGCCGTTCCCTCGCTCGCGCGGGTGAACACCGCCCCGCCCACCACGGCGGCCGATCCCCACTCCGGATACCGCGACGATCCGAACGGCATCGCCTCGAGGGCGAAGAATTCCAGGGCGACGCCGATGGTCAGTCCGCGCAGGGGCGCCCCGGCCAGCGCGCCCGCGAGCGTGGCGGCGACGATCGGCCGCGAGAGCATCACCTGCGGGAACGCCACCACATCGAGGCCGAGCACCGCCCCGAGCACGACGAACGGCGAGAGGGGGAGGAGCTCCGCGAGACTCACGCGGTCCCGTCTCCTGCCAGGACGGCCTCGAGCGAGGTCACCGGCGCGCTCGGGACGTCCTGGGCGACGACCATCACCCCTCGGGCCGCCATCGCCCGCAGCCGCGCCTCCTCCTCCGGCGAGAGGAAGACGAACCGCATCCGTTGCACCCGACCCGGCTTCATGTGGAGCCCGCCGATCGTCACCTGGCTGAGCGCGGGGGCCGCCGCCGTCAGGCGATCCATCGTCTCCACGTCCCCGGTCAGGAGCATCCCCACCCGCGGGTCGGCCTGATAGCGCGGCCACCGCTCGATCGCCTGGTCCACGGTGACGAACTCGATCGCGATCTCCGGTGGCGTCCCCATCCGATAGAGCTCCTGCTCCCACTCCGCCCCGGCGATCGCGTCATCGACGAGGACGAAGAACCCGATCTGACAGGGCTGCCCCCATCCCACGACGACCTGCCCGTGGATGAGGCGATCATCGATGCGCAGGAGCTCGAGGGTCATCCCGCCTCCCCGAGCGTCCGGATGGCCGCGTGCGCCTGCTCGACCACCTTCGCCGGCGATCCCCCGGCGACGAAGCTCAGGAGCATCGGGAGCGAGGCCCCGGTGATCACACGCAACGTGGGCAGACGGCGCGCCAGCCGCGCCCCCGCCAAGGTGCAGCTCCCCGCCGGGAGATCGGTGAACAGCACCGTCGCGCCGGTCCGCTCCAGCGCCTCCTGGATCGCCGCCTCGATCCCTGCTGGGGTGCGATCGGCGTTGGTCACGGCGACGAGCCCATGCCCCACGCCCATGACCTGCGCGACGGCGGAGAGGAGCCCCTCGGCGAACGCGCCATGCCCCGCGACGACCGCCGCCCGCGCCTCACTCATCATCGTCGAGGAGATAGCGTTGCACGTCGGCCTTGTCCGCGAGGTGCCCCTTGAGCCGCTCGTTGAACGCCTGCGCCGGATCCTCTCCCGCATAGCGCATGAGGTGATTCATCGCGATCACCTCCGCGATCACCGTGAGATTCTTCCCGGGGTTCAGCGGCACCGTGATCTTCGGGACCGAGACCCCGAGGATCTCCGTGGTCTCCATGTCCAAGCCGGTCCGTTCGGCGACCATCCCCTCGTGCCACGCCTGCAACACCACGACCACCTCGATCCGCTTCTGCTGGCGCACCGCGCGGATGCCGAAGATCGACTTCACATCGATCAACCCGACACCCCGGATCTCCATGAAGTGCCGCTGGAGCGGATGCCCGGTGCCGAGGAGGATATCCGCCCCCTTCCGACGCACCATCACGAGGTCATCGGCGACGAGGCGATGGCCGCGTTCGACCAGATCGAGGACGCACTCCGACTTCCCGATCCCGCTCGCCCCCGTGAAGAGCAGGCCCACGCCGTACACATCGGCGAGGGACCCATGGAGGTTGGTCGTCGGCGCGAAGGCCTGGTCCAGGAATGGCGTGATGCGCCGATAGAACTCAAGGGTCTTGAGCTTGGACCGGAGGATCGCGATCCCCGCCGACCGAGCCGCCGCCTCAAGCCCCTCCGGCAACGCCAAGCCCTTCGTCACCATGACGCACGGGATCGGATAGCTCAGGAAGCGGGTGAGGATCCTGGTCCGCTCCGTGGGATCGAGGGAGCGGAGATAGGTGACCTCGGTCTCCCCGAGGACCTGGATGCGCTGATGGACGAAGCGCTCCGTGAACCCGGCGAGGACCATCCCGGGGCCTGA
Source organism: uncultured Gemmatimonadota bacterium (assembly GCA_903906325.1). GTDB lineage: Bacteria > Gemmatimonadota > Gemmatimonadetes > Gemmatimonadales > Gemmatimonadaceae > Pseudogemmatithrix. The sequence continues at coordinate 343 of CAIVJV010000010.1, read as the reverse complement.
GGCATCGGGGGTCGTGATCTCGCGCGCGAGCCCCTCCGCGCCACCGAGGAGCTCGAGCTCGAGGAGGTCGCGGGTCTGATCGAGGAGGGCGCCGACGGTGAGGGCCATGATCGCTCAGCGGTTGGAAGCGATGACCTGCTGCAGATGCGCCTCGGTCTCGCGCGCACAGCGGTCCCAGGTGAAGGAGGCCGCGAAGGTCCGCGCGCGCGCGCCCATCGTCTCGACGAGGGTCCGATCGGTGGCGAGCCGGTTCATCGCCGCCGCCATCCCCGCGACGTCCCCATGCGGGATGAGGAACCCCGTCTCGCCGTGGCGGACCGACTCCCGGATCCCTGGCGAGTTC
>CAIVJV010000009.1 GCA_903906325.1 uncultured Gemmatimonadota bacterium | reverse complement strand
GAGTGCGGTGGCGAGCTCGTCGTGCCAGGTGAGGGTCGCGTCGCGGCCGCCGGGGACGCGGCCCCAGACACTCTGCGGAGCGATCGTGCGGGTGAGGTCGGCGTGGAGCGTGCCGAGCTGATGGAGGGCGGCCGCCGCAGCGACCCACTTGGCGCTCGCGCTCGCGTCACGGATCCGTGCGAGGTGGTCGGCGCGGATCTCATCGCGTGAGAGCTCGGTGCCATCGGCATCGAAGCGGCGTGTGGTGATCTCGAGCGCGAGGGCGAGCATCTCCTGGCCGAACTTGGCGCCGATCCGCTCGTCGAGTTCATCGGCCTCCCACGCCTCGAGTCGCGCATCCTGCACCACATCGTGGAGGATCCCGGCGACGACCTCATCCTCACCGCGCCCGTAGCGCGTGAGGATCACCGCGACGGTCGCGGGTTGCGTGAGATAGGGCGCGCGGGTGCCTTGGCGTACGCGGCGATCGTGGTGCTTGGCCGCGAAGGCGAAGGCGTGGTTGATGCGGTCGGAGTAGCCGTGGAGCACGACGGGCCTCGCGCGAGAGACGGGATGCGACGGATCAGCGGAGGATGGCGCGGCTCAGGGCGAGATCGAGCAGCGTGAGCGCCAGCCCCTGCACCATGATACCACATCCGGCGCCGACGAGCCCCATCCGGCGCCCGAGCTTCCAGCCGCAGATCGCGAGGGTGAGGCCGATCCCGACATAGCCGACGTCGAGCCCGATGTTGAGCCAGACGAATCGATCGAGGGCGACGGCACCAGCGAGATCGCGCTCTTTGAGTCCGTAGCGTGCGCTGAGCGAGATGATCGCGTCGATGACCCCCCAGGCCGCCGTTTGGATGGCGAAGTGGGTGATCAATGGTGAGGTGACATCCCGCCAGCGCAGAAAGGCGATGAGCGCGGTGCCGACGACGATGCTGAGCAGGGCCCAGACGAGGAGCCAGGCGAGGTGGAGGCTCTCGCGGGCGAGGAGGGCGTCGGCCCACTGGCCGTTCAGATCCATGGCACGAATCTACGACGGCGACGCGTCGAGGTCAGGGGCGCGAGCGGAGTGGTGGTGTGAAAGACGAACGGGCGGGACGCTCTGCGCGTCCCGCCCGTTCGTGTCAGCCGTGGTATCGCGGTGCGAGCCGAAGCTCGCGATCGCTTACTCGACGGTGATGACGCCCTTCATGTTCATCGCGAGGTGCGGGGTGCAGTTGAACGGATACTTGCCCGCCGGGATGCCCGCGAACGAGACGGTGACCGACTCGCCGGCGTTGAGCATCATGTTCGACGAGAGCTCGGCCATCTTCGCGGAGAAGTTGGCATCGAGCTGCTTCTTGACGTCGGCCGAGAGGGTCGTGCCCTCAAAGGCGACGTTGTGCGGGCCACCCGAGACGAAGACGTACTTCACGGCGTCGCCGGCCTTGACGGTGAGGTTGGCCGGCTCGAAGCGATAGCCCTTCTCATCGCCGATCATCTTGATCTCATGCGTGGTGCCGGTGACGGCAGCCGGCGCGGCAGCCGGCGCGGTCTCGACCGCAGGCGCGGCCGCGGTCTCCTCGGCCGGGGCGGACTCAGACGACCCGCCGCAGGCGGCGAGGGCGAAGACGGAAGCGACGAGCGCGAACTTCTTGAACGACATGGTGTGGAGGCCTCCAGGCCAGATACAGAGGGGTTATCGATATGTGAATCGGGCCCGATTCACACTTGTGAAATTATTCACGAGGGTGGGGAAAGGGGAGTGGGAGGGGGGGTTGGAGCGAAAAGCTGAAGGCTGAAGGCTTAGAGCTGAAGGCTTAAAGCTTTCAGCTTCCAGCCTTTAGCCTGACAACAATAGGAATTGACGAATCGCCATGATCTCCGTTAGCCTCCTCACCTCATGACTCGCTCCCTCCACCATCACGCCCTGCATCACCACGGCCCGACGGGTCGGGGGTGCGCGGCGTGCACGGAGCATCGGGCCTAAGTCGCCCAGCCAGAACGCCAGCGGTCCTCCCCGACCCGTCTGCTTCCCGCGGACGGGTTTCGTGTTTTCCGCCCCGTTCGGTCCCCGGCCCCTGCGGCCGCCCCCCCCCATCGACGCTTCCTCTTCACCCCGTTCTGCCATGCTCAGGCTCGCCATCCCCAATAAGGGTCGCCTCAACGATGACACCCGCTCCCTCCTCGCCGACGCGGGGCTCGAGATCCGCGCGGCCTCGGACCGGGCCCTCGTCGCCTCCTTAGGGGGGGAGTTCGAGGCGATCTTCGTCCGCGCCCAGGACATCCCCGAGCTGGTCGCCGATGGATCGGCAGATGCGGGGATCACGGGGTGGGACCTCGTGCAGGAGTCCGATCGCGGGCTGGAGTCGATGCTCGACCTGGGGTTCGGGCGCTGCCGATTGGTGGTCGCGGCGCGCGACGAGAGCGGGGTGCGCTCCGTCGCCGATCTCGCCGACGGGACGCGGG
>CAIVJV010000008.1 GCA_903906325.1 uncultured Gemmatimonadota bacterium | reverse complement strand
CCGACGAGTATAAGACGCTCGCCCGCCTGATCGCCGAGAAGCGGGCGGCGCGCGATGCGCGGATCGCCGAGATGATCCAACCCCTGGAGACGACGCTCCGCGAGAGCGGGGTGCGCATGCAGGAGGTCAACGGACGGCCGAAGCACCTCTGGTCCATCCACAAGAAGATGGCGAAGCGCGATGTCCCGTACGACGAGATCTACGATCTCTATGCCATCCGCGTCCTCGTCGATACGGTGCCGGAGTGCTATCACGCCCTCGGCGTCGTCCACGGCGCGTGGACCCCGCTCCAGGAGCGCATCAAGGATTACATCGCCCAGCCGAAGTCGAACGGGTATCAGTCCCTGCACACGACGATCTTCGGCCCGCGCGGGACCCTCTTCGAGATCCAGATCCGCACGCGCGACATGCACCGGACGGCGGAGTACGGCATCGCCGCCCATTGGTTGTACAAGGAGGGGGAGAAGGGGAGTCGTGATCTCGACCGGCACCTCTCGTGGTTCCGGCAGGTGCTCGAGCTCCAGTTGGACGCGGAGACGCCGGACCAGTTCCTCGAGTTCCTCAAGCTCGACCTGTATCAGGACGAGATCTTCGTCTTCACCCCGAGCGGGGACGTGATCCAGCTCCCCAAGGGGGCGACCCCGATCGACTTCGCCTTCGCGGTGCATACCCAGGTGGGGCTCCACACGCAGGGGGCGCGGGTCAACGGTCGGATCGTCCCGCTCTCGCGGGAGCTACGGAATTCCGAGACGGTGGAGATCATCCGCTCGCCGGCGGCGCGCCCCAACCGCGACTGGCTCGCGCATGTGCGGACCGGGCGTGCCCGGCACAAGATCCGGCAGTGGCTCCGCAACGAGGAACAGAAGACCTTCGTGGCCGTCGGGCAGGAGATCCTCGACCGCGAGCTGCGCCGCCGACGCCATCCGAAGCTCGGGGAAGCGGAGCTCTCGACCATCGCGCAGGCGCTCAAGCTGCCGACGGTCGACCATGTGCTCGCCGCGATCGGGTCGGGGGATGTCGGCGTGACCGCGGTGCTCAAGGCCCTCCATCCCGAGCTCGATGAGACCCAGGAGACGGCCCTGCGTCCCAGCCCGATCGAGCGACTGATCGATCGGATGCGGCGCCCCGGGACCTCCCGAGGGCTCCGGATCCAAGGGGCCGACGGCCTGATGGTCCGCTATGCCCAGTGTTGTCAGCCGGTGCCCGGCGACACCGTCGTCGGGTACGTCACGCGCGGGCGTGGGGTGAGCATCCACCGGAACGACTGCCCGAACCTCCTGTTCCTGGTGCATGAGCCCGAGCGGCGGCTCGAGATCGATTGGCAGGAGAGTGCGGGGGAGCGCTTCGTGATCCGTCTCGCGATCGAAGGGCAGGATCGTCGGGGGCTCTACGCCGACCTCGCCACGGCGGTCAGCGCCGCCGGCACCGATATCCGCTCGCTGGAATTGAAGACCGTCGACGGGCGCGTGGTGGGAGCGGCGCTCGTCGAGGTGGAGAACCTCGCCCACCTGGAACGCATCATCAACGCGGCCCGTCGCGTGAAGGGCGTCTCGAGCGTCGCCCGGCGGGAACGCCTCACCGAAGGCGAGGGTTGATCCATCATGTATGCCGCCATCCTCCACACGCACAACGCCCTGCGCTGGCTCGTCCTCGTGGCGGGCGTCCTCGCCCTGCTGCGGGCCCTCCAAGGGCTCGACGGGCGCACGCCTTACGCGGCGGCCCGCCGCCTCGGGCTGACTTTCACGGCCGCGCTCCATCTCCAGGTCCTGACCGGGCTCTCGCTCTTCGTCGTGAGCCCGCTCATCAAGGCGGCGATGGGCGATATGGCCGGCACCATGGGCAACGCCCCGCTGCGCTTCTTCATCGCCGAGCATCCCACGCTCATGGTGGTGGCGGCGATCGTCGCGACCATCGGTGGGATCATCGCCAAGAATGCCCCGGATGACGCGAAACGCCACCGGAGGGCGTTGGCCTTCACGGTGGCGACGTTGGCGTTGATCCTCGCCGGCATCCCCTGGGATCGTCCCTGGATGCCGGGGCAGTGATCGCCGGCGTCCCCCTGCGGACGCCGGCGCGCTGACTCAGATCAAGAACTCGGCGGGGGTCCGGCCCTCGGCCACGAGGGCCGCGAGCCAGCGCGGCTGCTTCCCGCGGCCCGACCAGCTCTCGCCGTTCGGCCCACGGTACTTGGCCGGGACCTTCCCGCCCTTCGCCGCGCCGCGCGCAGCGGATGTCTTGCCCGTGGTGCCGGTGCCCTTCGACCCCGCCT
>CAIVJV010000007.1 GCA_903906325.1 uncultured Gemmatimonadota bacterium | reverse complement strand
GGGTGAGCGCCGCGCCGGCATCGAGCGCGTCCTCGGGGCGCTCCCCCGGCATGAAGGCGCGGGTGGCGCGCTTCACGATAGGGCTCTTGAGCGCGAAGCGGTTGAGGGTTGGGCTCTGTGCGGCGGCGAGGAGGAGGGAGCGGCCGATGGGCATGCGGCGATCTGTTGGGGGGTGGGAAGGCTTCCCAAAACTATCCGGGGCCGGGGGGGTGTGGCACGGCGGACGGCCCCCCGGGTAGATACCAGTGAGCCCCTCCTCAGGTGACCTGATGCGCCCACTCCGCCCCCTCCTCAGACGCTGTCTCCCCGGCCTCCTCATCGCGGGCATCGCCTGCGCCAAGGATCCCGCGGCTCCGATCGCACCGATCACCGGACTCCCGCGCGAGTTGACCGCGACGGAGGCGCGCCTCGCCACCGCGTCGAACGCCTTCGCCTTCGACCTGCTGCGGACGACCGCGGCCGACCCGCGCGCGAACCGCGTGGTCTCCCCGCTCAGCGTCTCCATGGCGCTCGGGATGCTGATGAACGGCGCCGACGGGGCGACGCTCGACCAGATGCGGCTCGCGCTGCGGCATGCCTCCCCCGCGACGACCCCACCGACCCTCGCGGCGATGAACGCCGCCTACCGCGGGATCCTCGACCTCCTCGTGGGGCTCGACCCCCACTCGACGCTGCGGGTGGCGAACAGCGTCTGGGTGCGCGCGGGGTTCGCGGCGGCGCCGAGCTTCCTGGAGGCGACGCGGGTGCACTTCGACGCGGCGGTGCGGACGGTGGACTTCACCGACGGCCGCACCCTCGGCGAGATCAACGGTTGGGTGAAGGAGGCGACGGCAGGGCGGATCCCGACGATCCTCGAGTCGATCCATCCCGACGATGTGATGTATCTGATCAATGCGATCTTCTTCAAAGGGGCATGGCAGGAGCCCTTCGATCCGAAGCTGACCCGGACCGCCGCGTTCACTGGCCCCGCTGGGGCGCAGCAGGTCCCGATGATGTATCGCCAAGGGCAGCAGCGGATCCGCTTCGGCGACCGCTACGCGACGATCGATCTCCCGTATGGGAATGGGGCCTTCACGATGACGATCGTCCTCCCCAACGAGGGGGTCGATGTGCAGTCGGTGGTGACCGAGATGACGGCGGAGCGGTGGGATGCGATGATCGGCGAGCTCGCTTCGACGGCGGCGACGGTACGAGCCGATCTCTATCTGCCGAAGTTCACGGTGGCGCAGACGCGCGAACTGAGGGAGGATCTCGCCGCGCTCGGGATGCGGGACCTCTTCGACCCCGCGACGGCGAATCTGACGCGACTGGCCACGGGCCCTGAGCGATTGTTCGTGCGCTTCGTCACGCACAAGACCTTCCTCGAGGTCAACGAGGCCGGGACCGAGGCGGCGGGGGTCACGGGGATCGGCGTGGGGGTGACGAGCCTCCCCCCACAGTTCCGGGTGGACCGGCCCTTCCTCTTCGCGATCCGCGAGCGCTTCAGCGGGACGATCCTCTTCCTCGGCAAGATCGCGACGATTCCCGCCTGACCGCCGGAGCGCCTGACGCGGGCCTGCGACCCGCGTCAGGCATCAGGTCAGGCCTTCGCCGCGAGCCGGGCTTCCGCGAAGACCGGGGCCATGAGCCCGTCGTGCGACCGCCCATGCGGATCCTGATTGGCGCGCACACGGTTCACCATCGCGAGCGCGGTCTCGGTGCAGGGAGGGAGCGCCGCCGCACTGGTGCCGAGTGGGGTGGTGCGTGTGCCCCACTTCACGAGGAGGGAGCAGTAGGTGAGCCCCCCGCCGAAGGCGGGCATCAGGAGCCAGCTCCCCGGCGCGACGCGCCCCGCCTCGAGCGCCTCGACGAGGGCCACAGGCACGGTGGCGGCACTCATGTTCCCATACTTCTGCACGGTGAGCATCACCTTCTCCATCGGGATCCCCGCGTGCTTCGCGACCCCCTCGATGATGCGAAGGTTCGCCTGATGCGGGACCACCAGACTGATCTCGTCGGCGGTGACGCCATGATCGGCGAGGACCTTCTGTGACGCCGCGGCCATCGCACCCACCGCGCGCTTGAAGATCGCCTGACCGTCGAAGTCCCAGAGGGTGTCGCCGTAGGTGATCCCATACCCGGAATACCCGCAGCCGAAGCCGCGCACGCGCAGCGTGGCCCGCGCCTCGGCGTCGCAGCCGAGGACGGCGCCGAGCATCCCTTCTTCGTTGTCCGTCGCCTGCAGTACGACCGCGGCAGAGCCGTCGCCGAAGAGGACGGCGACGTTGCGGTTGCTCCAGTCCATGTAGCGGGAGATGAGCTCGGTGCCGATGACGACGGCGTTGCGGACGACCCCGGTGCGGATCATCGAGGTCGCCGTCGCGAGGCCGTAGCAGAAGCTGGTGCAGGCGGTGTTGAGATCGATCGAGGCGGCCTTGGTGGCGCCGAGGGCGAGTTGGACGCCCGAGGCGCTATTGGGACAGAGCTCCTCGTTGCTGACCCCGCCGTAGATGATGAGGTCGAGGTCCTTGGGATCGAGCCCCGCGCAGGCGAGGGCGCGCGCCGCCGCGACGGTGGAGAGCTCGACCGCGGTCACGTGGGAGATCCGGCGCTCCTTCATCCCCGTGCGCGAGGTGATCCACTCGTCGTTGGTGTCGAGGAAGGTGGAGAGGTCGTCGTTGGTGAGGACGGCCGGCGGCATGCAGGCGCCCCAGCCGGTGATGGATGCGTAGGTCATAGGGGGATGCTCAGGGGAGGATGGCCGTCGCGTCGATCTCGACCACCGCGTCGGCTTCCATCAACGCGGAGACCTCCACGGCGGTCATGGCGGGATAATGACGCCCGATGACCTCACGATACACCGCGCCGATCTCCTTGGCGGCGGCGAGATAGGCGGCGCGGTCGGTGAGATACCAGGTGAGACGGACGAGGTGCTCGGGACGCGCGCCACCGGTCTCGAGCACGGTGACGATGTTGATGAGCGCCTGACGGACCTGCGGGACGAGGCCGCCCGGGACGATCCGTTGCTGTGTGTCCCAGCCGATCTGGCCGGCGACGAAGAGTTGCCGCCCGGTGGCGACGACGCCGTTGGCATAGCCGCGCGGGGCGGCCCATCCCTCGGGCTGAAGGAACTGAAGGGTCATCGAGCCTCCTTGAGGCGGAAGCGCTGGAGCTTCCCGGTGTCGGTCTTGGGGAGCGCGGCCGCGAAGGTCACGATCCGCGGATACTTGTACGGCGCGATGGTCCGCTTGACGAACTCTTGGATCTCCACGGCGAGCGCCTCGCTCGGCGCGTGACCGGCGGCGAGGACGACCACCGCCTGCACGACCTGCCCGCGCTCCTCATCGGGGACGCCGATCACCGCGCACTCGGCGACGGCCTGGTGCTGGAGCACCGCGGCCTCGACCTCGGGGGCACCGATGTTGTAGCCCGCGGAGATGATGAGGTCATCGGTGCGCGCCTTGAAGAACACGTAGCCATCGGCATCCATATGCGCGGCGTCGCCGGTGAGGTTCCACCCGTTCTGCACATAGGCGCGTTGGCGCGGGTCGGCGAGATAGCGGCATCCGGTGGGCCCACGCACCGCGAGACGGCCGACGGTGCCCGTGGGGACGGGCTGCAGCGACTCATCGAGGATCGCGATCTCGTAGCCCGGGACGGCGCGTCCGATAGCACCCGGCCGGACGTTCGCCCCCGCGGCGGCGATGAAGATGTGGATGAGCTCGGTGGCCCCGATCCCGTCGAGCATCTCGATCCCGGTGACCTCGCGCCAGAGGGTGCGCGTGGCGTCAGGGAGTGCCTCGCCGGCGGAGACGGAGCATCGGAGCGAGGCGGTATCGAAGCGCGTGGGATCCTTCCGGATGGCGAGCCCCATCATCCGATAGAAGGTCGGCGCGGTGAAGGTCACCGTGGCGCGGGTGGCGGCGATGGCCTCGAGCAACGACTCCGGTGTCGCCTTGGGGAGAAGGACCGTGCTCGCCCGCGCCGCGAGGGGGAAGCAGAGGAGTCCCCCGAGCCCGAAGGTGAAGGCGAAGGGCGGGGTGCCGATGCAGCGATCGTCCGTCGTGAGACCCAAGACCTGTGCGGCGAAGCCGTCGCACATCGCGAGCACATCCCGATGGAAGTGCATGCACCCCTTGGGGACGCCGGTGGTCCCCGAGGTGAAGGCGATCAGACAGACGTCGTCGCTGGCGGTATCGCAGGGGGTGAAGGGACGACGGTGGCGCGCGCTCCGCACGCCAAGGTCCGCCGCGTCACTCCCGCCCCAGGTATGGACCGGCACCTGCCGCGTGCGGGCCGCCTCGGTGAGTTCGGCGGCGAGGGTCGCATCGCAGAGCGCGGCGGCACAGGCGGCGCGCTCGAGGATCACCCCGAGTTCGGTGGCGCGAAGCAACGGCATCGTCGTCACCGCGACGAGCCCGGCCTTCATCACCGCGAGCCAGGCGGTGGCCATCCACCGATCGTTGAAGCCGCGGAGGAGGACCCGATTCCCCGGGACGAGCCCGAGCTCACCGGTCAGCACATGCGCGAGGGCATCGACATCCGCCGAGAGGGTGGCGTAGGTGACCTCGTGCCATCCCCCCGCGCCATCAGGGACGACGAGCGCGATCCGGTCGCCGTGGCCCTCACGGATCGCGTCGTCGAGGAGTCGCGTCGCGCCGTTGAGACGGGCGGGGTAGTCGTAGGGGGCGCGCAGATGCAGCACGGGCCACTCCGCCACCGGCGGGAGTTGGGCGCGGGCCCAGCCGTCCTGATGTCCGGAGCGATGGAAAGTGGTCATCGAGTCTCCCGTGCGCCGCGAAGCGTCTCCCGTCCGATCACGAGGCGCTGGACCTCGCTCGCCCCCTCATAGATGCGCAGCGCGCGCACATCGCGATAGAGCCGCTCCACGATCCGCCCGACGCGCACCCCCTCGCCGCCATGCAGCTGCACGGCGCGATCGATGATGGTCTGCGCGAGTTCCGTCGCCCCGAGCTTGGCCATCGCGGCGACCCCGGTGGTGCGGCCGCCCTGGACGTCCCGCTGCCAGGCGGCGCGGTAGGTCAGGAGCGCCGCCGCGTCGAGATCGGTGGCCATATCGCCGAGGATCGCTTGGGCGAGGGGCTGTGCGCTGAGCGTCCCACCGAACATCGCGCGGGCGTCAGCGTGTGTGAGCGTCTCATGGAGCGCGCGGCGCGCGAAGCCGACCGCGGCCGCGGCGACGGAGACGCGAAAGATGTCCAGCGTGCGCATGGCGAGGGCGAAGCCTTCGCCGGGAGCGCCAAGGCGATGCGCATCCGGGATCACGCAGCCCTCGAAGGCGAGCCGCGCCAAGGGATGCGGGGAGATGACGTCGATCCGTTCGGCGATGCGCAGGCCCGGCGTGGTCGCGGGGACGAGGAAGCCGGTGATCCCCTTGGCGGGTGCGGCGGCGTCATCGGTACGGGCGAAGACACAATAGAAGTCCGCGATCCCCCCGTTGGAGATCCACATCTTCTCCCCGTCGAGTCGCCAGCCGTCCCCGACCCTAGTGGCGCGCATGGTGAGGGCGGCGGCGTCGGATCCGGCATTCGGCTCGGAGAGGGCGAAGGCGGCGATCGCCTCCCCGCTCGCGACCTTGGGGAGCCAGGCCTGCTTGAGCGCCTCATCCCCGGCGAGCGCGAGCGCGCCGGCACCGAGCCCCTGCATCGCGAAGGCGAAGTCGGCGAGGGCGTGATGCGCCGCGAGGGTCTCACGGAGGACGCAGAGGTCGCGCGAGGCGATCGTCGCATGGGCGCCCCCCCACGGGGCGGGCACGGCGTGACGGAGGAATCCGGCCTGACCGAGCGCGCGCACCCAGGCGCGACAGGCGGTGTCCGGGTCGGTGTCGTCGATCGCCTGCGTGGCCACCCAGCGCGCGGCCTGCTCGGCGAGCGCGCGATGGCTCGCGTCGAGGAAGGGCCAGTCGAGGTGCGTGGTCGGTGCGGTCGTCATCTCAGTTCCCCTCGAAAACGGGGCGCCGCTTGGCGACGAAGGCCTCGTAGGCGCGATGGAAATCCTGCGTCTCCATCAGGCGCGCCTGCGCCTGGGCCTCCATCTCGAGCGCCTCCTCGAGCCCGACGTTCCATTCGGCGCCGAGCATCTGCTTGGTCACCGCATGCGCGGCCGCGGGGCCGTCGGCGAGCGCGCGGGCGCGCTGCATCGCCTCCTCCTGCAGCACCTCCGGTGACACGATCGCGTTGTAGAAGCCCCAGCGCTCCCCCTCCTCCGCGCTCATCGAGCGGCCGGTGTAGAGAAGCTCCGAGGCGCGGCCCAACCCGATGATCCGCGGGAGGAGCGCACAGGCCCCCATGTCGCAGCCGGCGAGCCCGACACGCGTGAAGAGGAAGGCGGTCGTCGCGCGCGCGGTGGCGATCCGCAGATCGGCGGCCATCGCGAGGATCGCACCGGCCCCCGCGGCTACGCCATCGACCGCGGCGATGATCGGCTGCGGACAGTCGCGCATCGCCTGCACGAGGGCCCCTGTCATCCGCGTGAACTCGAGGAGCTCGGCCGAGGTCATGCGGGTGAGCGGGCCGATGATCTCGTGGACATCGCCCCCGGAGCAGAAGTTGCCGCCCGCGCCGGTGAGGATGATCACCCGGACATCGGTCGCGTGGACCAGGGCGCGGAAGGTATCGCGCAGCTCGGCGTACGACTCGAAGGTGAGCGGGTTCTTCCGCTCGGGGCGGTTGAGCGTGATGGTCGCCACGCGCCCGTCCGCGGTGGCCGACCAGGCGAAGTGCGTCGGGGCGAGCCCCGCCATCGGGCGACCGGGCTCGCTCATGCCTCCGCTCCCATGAGGGCGCGGGCCTCGCCGGAGGCGGTGGTCGTCGGCAGGCAGTACGCCAGGACGGCGTCGGCGACCTCCTCCGGCGTCACGAGCCGCGGCTGCCCCGCATCGCGGAGGATCGCGGCGATCGCGTCCTGCGCGGAGAGCCCCGTCTTGGCGCTGAGCTTCTGCACCGCGCCATGCACCATCTCGGTGTCCACGTACCCCGGGCAGACGGCGTTCACGAGCACCCCCTTCGGCGCACACTCCGCGGCGAGCGCCCGGGTGAACCCGACCTCGGCGTGCTTCGCGGCCGCATAGGCGGTGATATACGCCGCGCCGCCCAAGCCCGCGATGCTCGCGACGTTCACGATGCGCCCCCAGCCGCGCTCGAGCATCGCGGGGAGCAGCGCATGCGTGGCGTGCACCGGCGCCATGAGATGGGTGTCGATCATCCGTTGGAAGAGCGCGGCGTCCGACTTGAGGAAGGGGGCGGTCTCCGCCGTCCCGGCGTTGTTCACGAGGATGTCCACCGGGGCGATCGCCGCCGCCTCGGCGCAGGCGCGGCGCAGTGCGGCGGCATCGAGGATGTCCGCCTGCACCACGCGCACCCGGACGCCGGTCGCGGTGAGTGCCGTGACCAGTGGCTCCGCACTCGACGGCGTCCGTACGCCGAGGGTGAGATCGGCACCGGCACCGGCGAGGTGGTGCGCGATGGCGGCACCGATCCCACGATTGGCGCCGGTGATGACGGCGTGGCGTCCACGCAGCGGGGTCATGTCAGTTCTCCTGTCGGGGGGGCGCCTTCGGCGGCGGCACGCGCCGCGCGATCGCGCGCGAGGAGTCGCTCGAGTTGCGACTGCCCCGCGAGATACTGCTTAGGCCAGAGATCGGCGGTGCCGGGATAGTCGAGGCGGGCCGCCTCGAGCAGGGTCCAGGCGGGGTTCGCGAGATGGGGACGGCCGATCGCGACGAGATCGGCGCGACCGGCGGCGATGATCCCGTTGGCCTGATCGGCATCGGTGATCGCGCCGACGGCGATCGTGGCGATCCCCGCCTCCTGGCGCACCCGATCGGCGAAGGGGGTCTGCCACATCCGGCCGAAGACGGGCTTCTCGCCTTTCACCACCTGGCCCGCCGAGACGTCGATGAGATCCGCGCCGGCCGCCTTGAAGGCGCGCGCGATGGCGACGGCGTCGTCGGGGGTGTTCCCGCCCGCCATCCAATCGTGCGCCGAGATGCGCACGGAGATCGGGCGATCGGCGGGCCAGACGGCCCGCATCGCGGCGAAGACCTCGAGTGGGAAGCGGAGGCGGTGCTCGAGGGAGCCGCCGTAGCCATCGGTGCGGCGATTGGTGAGCGGGGAGAGGAAGGCGGAGAGGAGATACCCGTGCGCGGCGTGGAGCTCGAGCCAGTCGAAGCCGGCCGCCGCGCCGAGCCGCGTGCTGTGGACGAACTCCTCGCGGACGCGCTCCATGTCGCCGCGCGTCATCTCTCGCGCGGTCTGCGAGATCCCGGCGAGATACTGCGTCTCCGAGGGGGCGATGAGAGGCCACCCGCCGTCGGGGAGGGGACGATCGATCCCCTCCCACATCTTCTTGGTGGCCCCCTTGGCGCCGGCGTGCCCGAGCTGCAGCCCGATCTTGGCCGCGCTGTGCTGATGCACGAAGTCGACGATGCGGCGCCACGCCGCGCGATGCCCCTCGTCCCACAGCCCCGGACACCAGGGCGTGATGCGCGCATCGGGGGCGACGCAGGTCATCTCCGTCATCACGAGCCCGGCCCCACCGGTCGCGCGCGCGCCTAGATGGACGAGATGCCAATCGCTCGGCGTGCCGTCCTCGTGCGCGGAGTACTGCGCCATCGGCGAGACGACGACGCGATTGGGGAGGGTCACCCCACGCAGGGTGAAGGGGGTGAGCACGGGTGGCACGGGGCGCGATTCGGGAGCGTGGGTGAGCCCCGTCCGCTCGGCGAACCAGCGCTCGAAGCCCGCCACATAGGCGGCATCCCGTTCG
>CAIVJV010000006.1 GCA_903906325.1 uncultured Gemmatimonadota bacterium | reverse complement strand
GGCGCCCTTCACGAGCCGGATCACCGGAGCGAGCGGGCGGAGCCGCTCGACATCCTTCGGCGTGCGGTAGAGATAGGCCTGTAGCGCCAGCCCCGTGTCCGGATAGGTCGCCTTCACCGCCTCGTAGAGCGAGAGGGTGCGGTCCACATACGCCGTGTCCTCCATATCGAGCCAGAGCACGGAGCCGGTGGCCTGGGCCTTCGCCGCGAGCGCGAGGCAATGGTCGCGGCAGGCGGTCTCCGACTGATCGATGCCCAACTGCGTGGGCTTGATGCTCACCTGTGCCGGCAGGCGCCGCGCCGCGACCTGGTCGAAGAACCAGAGATAATGGTCACGCACCGCGTCGGCGTCGCTGAGCGCCGTCAGGGCCTCGCCGAGCTTCGTGTAGATGAGGGAACGGCCATCACTGGTGAGGCGCGCACCGGCGTCCAGGGCGTCCTCGGGACGCTCCCCCGGCATAAAGGCCTTGGTGGCCCGCTTCACGATGGGGCTCTTGAGCGCGAACCGGTTCAGCGTGTCGTTCTGCGCGGCGGCGAGGAGGAGGGAGCGTCCGATCGGCATAGGGGATTCCGGGGAGGTGGCGACCCCGAAAAATACCGGGCTGGGGAGGGGGCAGAGACCCCCCCCGGGGGGCGTTGGTGCCGTCCGCCCGTCGCGTCCGCTGGACCCGGTCGTGTACCACCGTGTAGATATGAAAGCGCCCTCTCGCAGGTCCCAAGTCGTCCCGAACACGTATTCTCATCCCACCGGAGCCCCAGTGTCCGTCGCCAATTGGTCGTCCCGTGTCGTCATCCGTCGCGTCCTGCCCCTCGCGATCGCCGGGTCCGTCGCCTGCGACACCGCGGCCACCGCGCCCGATGCCTCGCTGACGCTGAATGAGACCATCGCCGCTCTTCGGGCCCTGCAACGCGTCGCGACGTCACCCGCCGGTGCCTCGATGATGACCGCCGACGCGTGGGCCGAGGCGACCACCCTCGACGGCAGTGCCATCACCTTCGCCACGGCCTGCCCGGGGGGCGGCACCTACGAGCTCACCGGGACGCTGGGCGGGTGGTCCCGCCCCGTCGATGCCGGGACCTCCCCGATGTACGAACTGCGGGAGCGGTTCGCGGGGTGCACCGTCAGCGCCGAGGGGCGCAGCTACACCTTCGACAGCGATCCGGAACTCCTGACGCGGTCGGGGCTGCGGACGGTCGACCGCCAGTCGGGGGCCAGATCATTGGATGGATCCTATACCGGCACCTTCGTGGTGACCTCCGAGGGGAAGAGCGCTCGCTGCGCTGTGGCCTTCACCTCTTCGCTGTCCGTGGACGAGCCTGTCGCAGGGCCCGCGATCCGCGGGCAGCTGTGCGGGCGCGATGTGAACCCCAGCGAGTCGGGAATCACGCTGGGTCCGGTGTCGATGATCGGTCGCTGAGACGGTGAGCTGATGCGCGCCCTCCGCTCGCGCCTTCGCCGCATCCTCCCCGGCCTCCTCATCGGGGTGATCGCCTGCGCCGAGGACCCCGCCGGTCCTCCGGCCCCGCTGACCGCGCTGCCGCGCGAGCTGACGGCGACCGAGGCGCGCCTCGCCACCGCATCCAACAGCTTCGCCTTCGACCTGCTGCGGCAGAGCGCGGCCGATCCCCGTGCGAACCGCGTGGTCTCACCGATCAGCGTCTCGATGGCGCTCGGGATGCTGATGAATGGCGCCGACGGTGCGACGCTCGACCAGATGCGCGTCGCGCTGCGGCACACCTCGCC
>CAIVJV010000005.1 GCA_903906325.1 uncultured Gemmatimonadota bacterium | reverse complement strand
CCGCATTCGTCGTCATGATCAGGATGACGTTGCGGAAATCGACCTGCTTGCCGTTGTGGTCGGTGAGCTTGCCGTGATCCATGACCTGGAGGAGCACGTTGAACAGGTCCGGATGCGCCTTCTCGATCTCGTCGAGGAGGATCACGCTGTACGGCTTCCGCCGGATCGCCTTCGTGAGCGTCCCGGAATCCTCGTACCCGACATAGCCCGGGGGCGCGCCGATCAGCCGCGAGACGGAGAACTTCTCCATGTACTCGCTCATGTCCACGCGGATCAGCGCCGAGGGGTCGGCGAAGAGGAAGGTCGCGAGGGCGCGCGCGAGCTCGGTCTTCCCGACGCCCGTGGGCCCGCAGAAGATGAACGAGCCGATCGGGCGCCGCGGGTCCTTGAGC
This sequence comes from uncultured Gemmatimonadota bacterium, assembly GCA_903906325.1. Taxonomy (GTDB): domain Bacteria; phylum Gemmatimonadota; class Gemmatimonadetes; order Gemmatimonadales; family Gemmatimonadaceae; genus Pseudogemmatithrix. Next base: position 3,073 of record CAIVJV010000005.1, on the reverse strand, counting down.
CCGGCGCGGCTGCGCCGGATGGCTCGCGCCACCGCCTTGATCGCGTCCTCCTGGGCCACCACCTGCCCGTGGAGCTCCTCCTCCATCCGCAGGAGGCGCGCCGTCTCCGCCTCCTGGAGCCGCGTCACGGGGATGCCGGTCCAGCGGCTCACGATGAAGGCGATCTCCTCCTCGCCGAGCACCGGCCGCATCGACTGGCGCCGCTCCTCCCACTCCTCCTGGCGGGCCCGGATCTGCCCCTGCAGGTCGCGCTCGGAGTCCCGGAGCGAGGCCGCGAGCTCGAAGTTCTGGTCGCGGACCGCCGCATCCTTCTCCACGTTCACCCGCTCGAGCTTGGCCTTGAGGTCGGCGACCTCCGGCGGCGGGACCTGCGCCGCGAGGCGCGCCCGGGCCCCCGCCTCGTCGATCACGTCGATCGCCTTGTCGGGCAGGAACCGATCGGTGATGTAGCGCTCCGAGAGCTTCGCCGCGATCAGCAGCGTCTCGTCGGGGATCGTCACCCGATGATGCTCCTCGTACTTCGCCCGCAGCCCCTTGAGGATCTCCACCGTCTCCTCGATCGAGGGCGGATCGACCACCACCGTCTGGAACCGGCGCTCGAGCGCGCCGTCCTTCTCGATGTGCTTGCGGTACTCGTTGAGCGTCGAGGCGCCCACGCACTGCAACTCCCCACGGGCGAGCGCCGGCTTGAGCATGTTGCTGGCGTCGATCGCCCCCTCGGCCGCCCCCGCCCCGACGAGCGTGTGCAGCTCGTCGATGAAGAGGATGATCTGCTTGTTCTGCGCGATCTCGTTCATCACGGCCTTGAGCCGCTCCTCGAACTGGCCGCGATACTTGGTCCCCGCGATCACGGCCGCCATGTCGAGCGAGAGCACGCGATGGTCACGCAAGGAGTCCGGGCAGTTGTTGGTCGCGATCATCTGGGCGAGCCCCTCGACGATCGCGGTCTTCCCGACCCCCGGCTCGCCGATCAACACCGGGTTGTTCTTCTTGCGGCGCGAGAGCACCTCCATCACGCGCTCGATCTCCTTGAACCGTCCGATCGTCGGATCGAGCTGGCCCTCGGCGGCGAGCACCGTGAGGTCGCGGCAGAAGTGGTCGAGCGCCGGGGTCTTGGACTTCTTCTCCCCCTTGCCAGCGGTCGCCGCCGGGGCGCTCCCCGCGGCCGCGGGCGTGGCCTCGCCGTTCGAGGGCATCTCCGTGCCGAGGAGCCGCAGGGTCTCCGCGCGCGCCGCCTCGAGGTTCACCCCGGCATCGGTGAGCACCTGCGCCGCGATCCCCTTCTCCTCGCGGAGGAGGCCCAACAGCAGATGCTCCGTCCCGACGTAGCTGTGGTTCAGCTCGCGGGCCTCGCCCATCGCGAGCTCGAGGACCTTCTTGGCGCGCGAGGTATACGGGAGGTCGGGGCCCGCCGCCTGCGCGGCTTTCCCCTTCTTCACCGTCTCCTCGATCTTCTGCTGGATCTCCTCGAGGTCGACGCTCAGGTTGTTGAGCACCGCGGCCGCGACCCCCTCCCCCTCGCGGATGAGCCCCAACAGGATGTGCTCGGTGCCGACGTACTCGTGATGGAGCCGTGCCGCCTCCTCACGCGCCATCGCCAGGACCTTCCGCACCCGCTCCGTGAAGTTATACCCGTTCATAGATCGCCTCGACGACCCCTCGTGTGGGTCACCCGGTGTGTCGTGCCTCGTGCGCCAACACCTGCCGCACGTACTTCGCGCGGGCGAGGTTCGCCTCCCCTTCCGTGAGGGGCCGTCCCTCCGCCTGCGCCAGATGCGCCGCCTGACTGAAGATCAACAGCTTGTTCAGCGTGTATACACTGAGCCCGGACAACAGGTTCAGCCCCGCGGCGAGCCGCACCGCGCTGAGCAGGGTCATCGCCTCCTCGGCCGGTAGGTTCCGCGCGTGTCGGAGCGTGCCGTAGGCGCGCCACAACTTGTCCTCGATAATATAGCCGGCGTCCCGCTGTAGGACCCGCCGCGCCTCCTCCTCCCGCTCGATCACGCGCCGCACGACCCGCGTCAGTTGATCGACCAGCTCGTCCTCGGTCCGCCCGAGCGTCGTCTGGTTGGAGATCTGGAAGTAGTTCCCCACGACGTCGCTCCCCTCGCCGTAGAGCCCGCGGTACGTGAGCCCCATGTGCTGGAGTCCCTGGAGCACCTTCTGGATCTCCTGGGTGAGCACCAGCCCCGGCAGATGGATCAACACCGAGGCCCGGAGCCCCGTCCCGGTGTTCGTGGGACAGGCGGTGAGGAACCCGAATTCCTGGTGCCACGCGTAGGGGACCGCCCGGCCCAGCTCACGATCGATCCGCTCGGCATCCCGCAGCGCGCCCGCGAGATCGAACCCCGACCGGAAGGTCTGGACCCGCAGATGGTCCTCCTCGTTCACCATCACCCCCGCATCCCCGGTGACGATCACCCCACCCGCCCCCGGTACCCCCCCCTTCCGGTCGACGCCGGCCAGTTCGCGGCTCACCAGATGCCGCTCATGCAGGAGCAACCGCTCCTGGGCCGAACACTCGTCCACGCGCACGAAGGCGCCCTCGCGCAACGCCGCCACACCGGGCATCGCGGCACGCACCTCCTGCAGCACCCGCAGGCGCTCCCCTTCGCGAGCCCGCGCCGGGAAGGCATAGCCGGAGAGGTTCCGCGCGAGCCGGATCCGCGAGGAGAGCACGATCCCGGCGTGCTCCCCGGAGGCGATCAACCAGTGGAGCCCCCCATCCGGGAGGAGCGAGAGGTCGAGCGTCACTCGAGCCCCCGGATCTCGTCACGCAGCGCCGCGGCGGTCTCGAACGCCTCGTCGGCGACCGCCCGGCGCAACCGCTCCCGCAGGGCGCTCAGGGTGACCTCACGGTCGGGCGGCGCGCCAGCATCGGCTGACGCGACCTCGTACCGCCACCCCTCGTGGCGGGTGGCGCCATGCACGCGCCGGAGGAGCTCCCGCAGGCTCTGATCGAAGGCGCCATAGCATTGGGCGCATCCCAGACGTCCACTCGCGCGGAAGTCCCGGAGCGAGGTCCCACAGTAGGCGCACCGGGCCGCATCCCCCGGCAGTTGCGCCGCCTGCT
>CAIVJV010000004.1 GCA_903906325.1 uncultured Gemmatimonadota bacterium | reverse complement strand
CGCGTCGCCCCGCGCACGCATCACGCCGAGCAGCGCGGCGGAGACGTAGGGCATATCCCACGCGACGACGAGCACGTCGGCGCCCTCGGTCGCACACGCCAGCGCCGTGTGGACCCCGCCGAGGGCCCCTTCGCCGGGTCGCACATCGGCCACCGTGCGCACCCCCGGCAACCACCGCGACGCCTCCGGGGCATTCGCCACCACGAGCAGGTCGTCGGTCACCATCTGGAGCGCGCGCGCCACCCGGTCGATGATCCGTTCCCCCGCCACGCGCTCCAGCCCCTTCGGGCGCCCGCCGAATCGTGTCGCGCCACCGCCGGCGAGGATCACCCCGGTGCAGCTCACGGCGTCCACACCTGCGGGGCGCCCGACACCGCGCGCCCGATGAGCACCATCCCCGCCGCACGCGCGATCTCCACCGCGACCGTGCTCGGGACGGAGGGGGTCGCCACCACCCCGATCCGCGCGCGCGCCGCCTTGTACGCGAGCTCGCCAGAGATGCGGCCCGTCACCAAGAGGATGAGGTCCTCGGTCCCTTGGCGCGCGAGGATCCGCTGCCCCATCACCTTATCCACCGCATTGTGCCGCCCGATGTCCTCGGCGTGCGTGAGTAACTCGACGCCATCGGTGAGGGCAGCGGCATGGATCCCGCCGGTCGACTGATACCGCTCGCCACGCGCGAAGAGCGCCTTGAACAGCGCACGCGTCTGCGCGAGGTCAGGGATCGCGGGCATCGACGCGCGCCGCGGCACCGTGTGTAGGGCCCCGAGGATCGTCGTCACCGCGCCGCATCCGGAGGCGAGGACGCGACGACGCTCCTCCCCTTCCACCGTCGCGTATCGCTCCGCTGGCACGGTGACCCAGAAGCCGAGTTCGCGCGCACAGGGGCGCATCGAGAGGAGATCGTCCCGCGATTCGAGGTAGCCTTCGCCATAGCACCATCCCACCACGAGCGCATCGAGCTGGTCCGGGGTGCACATCCAGGTGACGGCGGGCTGGCCATTCACCTCGAGCCAGACCGGCACCTCGTCCACCGCATCGAGCGGGGTCGCGCCGTCCGGCCCCGTGGTCACGTCGGTTCGATCTCCACCCAGAGATCCGGCATCTCGGCGAGGCGCACGCGCACCACCCGCGCCGTCCCCCCGAGCCCCGCCTGCACCTCGCGCGCGATCCACCACGCCACCTGCTCCGAGGTGGGGATCTCACGCCCCTCGGCGAACTCGGGGATATCCAGGACGAGGTTCCGGTGGTCGAGCCGTGCATGGACGCGCTCGGCGAGCACGCGATCGAGGGCGGCGAGGTCCGCACAGAACCCGGTGATGGGGTCCACCTCCCCGCCGACCGTCACCTCGCACGTGTAGGTGTGCCCGTGCCAGTTCGGGTGGGCGCACGCGCCGAACACCTCGGCGTTCTTCGCGTCACTCCACTCCGGCCGCCGGTACCGATGGGCGGCGGAGAAGGTGAGGCGGCGAGTGAGGGTGGCGCGCGGCATCGTCAGGTCACCGGAAGAAGAAGCGGCTCACCCCGAGCTGCAGCACCGAGTTCCCCACCCAGGGCCCGAGCCGCCCGTTCGACACGAGCGGATCGGGTCCGGTGCCGTACGCGTCGGGATAGGAGTACTTCCAGTGGACCCGGGTGAGGTCGGCGTGCAGCTCCCACGGCGTGCCGGTGGTGACGCGCGCCCCGAGCCCGTACGAGACGGTGAAGGCGCTACCGAACTTGTAGCCCCCGAGGTCGAATCGGGTGACGCCGTCCGTGACGAAGCCGATCGCCCCATGGAGCTGGGGGACGATCCGCCGCCACGATTTGTTCCCCGTGAGGTTCATGTTCAGGCCCACCTCGGAGAGCACCATCAGGTGGCGCTCGGTCCCCGCCGCGCGCTGCGCGTCGGTGAAGAGCGGGTCCTTGATCGGTCGTTCGAGGCTCGGGGCGATCCCCAGCCGCGCGAAGAACCAGAGGGGGCGCGTGAGTTGGATCTCATAGCGACCCGTGAGCATCAGCCCGCTGCGCGGGGCCACCCCGGCGGGATCGCGCCCTGGCGCGAGCGTCCCGATGCCGATGGTCGCGGCCTGCCGCCCCCGCAGGTCCTCGTAGGGGCTCGACGCCGGGTCATGCCCGACCTGCGCCTGTACGGGCGGCGCGAGCGGCCCCCCGAGCCCGAGGACCACGAGCGCCCGGAGGACGAGACGTCCCGTCGTCATGCCGCCCCTCCGACGCGCAGGTCGCGCCCCGTCATCGCCTCGGGGCGGGTGACCCCGAGCATGGCGAGCACCGTGGGGCCGACGTCGCAGAGCGCGCCGCCGCTGCGGAGCGCCGTCGGCGCGCCGTCATCGATCAGGAGGAAGGGCACCGGATTCGTGGTGTGGGCGGTATGGGGGCCACCCGTGGTGGGGTCGATCATCATCTCACAATTGCCATGGTCCGCGGTGATCAGCAACCGCGTCCCTGTCCGTTCGGCCGCCTGCACGATGCGCGCCAGCTGCTGGTCGACCACCTCACAGGCACGCACGGTCGCATCGAAGTTCCCGCTGTGGCCGACCATGTCGCCATTCGCGTAGTTGCAGAGCGTGAACTCGTGCGACCGCCGGGTCAGATGCTCCACGAGCACGTCGGTGATCCCCGGCGCGCTCATCTCGGGCATGAGGTCGTAGGTCGCGACCTGCTGGCTCGGGACGAGCACCCGCTCCTCGCCGCGATATGGGGTCTCGTTCCCGCCGTTGAAGAAGTACGTCACGTGCGGGTACTTCTCCGTCTCGGCGGTCCGGAGCGTACTCATCCCCGCGTCCTCGAGGACCTCCGCGACGATCTTCGCCATCGAGAAGGGTTCGAACCCGATGGGGAGCCCGAAGGTCTGGTCGTACTGCGTCATCGTGGCCACATGGAGGCGCGGCCGGTCGCGGACGTCGAAGCCGTCGAACCCCTCGATCGCGAGCGCGCGTACGATCTGCCGCATCCGGTCCGAACGGTAGTTCCACGTGATCACCGCGTCGCCCTCGCGCATCAGGGCCACCGGTCTGCCATCGCGCACCACCGTCGCCGGCAGTTGGAACTCGTCCGTCGTCCCGGCGGCGTACTGCGCCTCGATGTAGGCGATCGGATCCTCGGTCGTCGGCCCCGTGCCGCGCACCGCGGCGTCGTAGCAGCGCTGTGTGCGCGGCCAGCGATGGTCGCGGTCCATCCCGTAGTAGCGCCCGCCCAGACTGCCGATCACCGCGCGGTCCCCGACCTTCGCCATCAGGGCGCGGACGTAGCCGAGCGCCGAGGTGGGGAGGGTGTCGCGTCCGTCGAGCAGGAGATGCAGCGCCACGCGCGGCACGCGCTCGCGCGTCGCGAGGTCGACCAAGGCGAGGAGATGGTCGTCGTGCGCATGGACCCCGCCGTCGCCGACGAGTCCCAGCAGGTGCAGCGTCCCCCCCGAAGCGCGCACCTGGGCGCAGGCGCCGCGGAAGGCGGCGGTCGAGAAGAAGGCGCCGTCGCGGATGCTCTCCCCGATCCGGACGAGGTCCTGCATCACCACGCGGCCGGCGCCGAGGTTCAGGTGGCCGACCTCGCTGTTCCCCATCTGCCCATCGGGGAGCCCGACCGCCCGGCCACTCGCCTCGAGGAGCGTCTTGGGTGCGCGCGCCCAGAGGCGGTCCCAGGTGGGCGTCCGCGCTATCGCGATCGCGTTCCCATCGGTCTGCGCCCGATGTCCCCAACCATCGAGGACGACGAGCACGACGGGACGGTCCACCTTCGAAGCCATCAGGGCCCGACCGAGTCGAGAGGGTGATGTTATCTTGCGACGAGCGGTCGCACGTCGCGCGAGAGCGCAATCTACCGTGCCCCACGTCCCTCCGACCAGCGATGCGCCTCCTTCGTTCCCTCGTCCTCCTCCTCTTCGCGGGCTCTGCGGCGGCGCAGGGGCGGTTGGCCCGTGCCACCGATGCACGCGCCACCCCCACCGGCGCGACGATCGCCACGCTCGAGCCTCGCACGACCTGGCGGCAAGGCCCCACCCAGCGGAGCGCGGTCCGCGTGACCATCGAGGGATGGATCGACGCCGACCGACTCGGGGGGCGCCGCGAGGCGTTCGCCCAATCCATCGGGGGGGCGGGGCTCGTGCGGTTGCGCGCCGCGCCCCGCACCAACGCCCAGGTCCTCGCGGTCCTCGCGCCACGGACCGGGGTCCGCGTCCTCGAGCGGCAGGGAGGGTGGGTGCGCATCCGCCGGGAGGCGTGGGTGAGTCGGTCCGCCTTCGAGCCGGCGCGTGAAGCGGAGGGAGTGTCCGCTCGCGCGACGACCCCGCCGAAGGCGGCGGCTGCGTCTGCGGCGCCGGCGGCGGCACCGACCCCCGCCGCTGAGGCACCCGCCGCAGGTCCCGCGCCCTCACCGAACGCGATGCGCGCGAGCACCGCACTCGATCTCGCGAGCGCGCCCGGCGCCGATCGGGTCGGCGCGCTGGACAAGGACGCCATCGTCGAACCGATCGCCCGGTCGCGCGGCTGGGTGCGCATCCGGGTCGATGCCTGGGTCCCGGAATCGCTCCTCACCCCCGCCGACTCCACCTATGCGGCCGGGCTGCGTGCCATCGACCTCCGGCTCGATCCCACGGGCCTCGTCGGACGCACCGTCCGGTGGACCGTCCAAGTGGTCGGGCTGCAGCAAGCCGATGCCCTCCGGAAAGGCTTCCGCCCCGACGAGCCCTACCTCCTCGCCCTCGGGCCCACGGGCGAGAACGCGGTGCTCTACTTCGCCGTGCCCCAGTCCCTCATCGCGGAGGCCAAGGCCATCCGTCCGATGAGTCGAGTCATCCTGACGGGGACCGTGCGCACCGGGCGCTCCGACCCCACCGGGGCCCCCATCATCGACCTCCGGTCGATCACGCGCCCCTGATGCGTCCCCGCGCGCTCGGCCTCCTCGCGGCCCTGCTCGCCGTCGCCGGTGGACTCGCGGTGCGCCATGCCGCCTCGGTGCGGGGCGAGGTCGAGCGCTTGGAGGAGAGTCAGGCGGAGTTCGCGCTCGAGCGAGACGCCGCGGAGGCGGCGCTGCGTGCCGAGCGGATCCGGCTCGCCCTCGAGCGGGCGCGCACGGTGCCGTTCGCCGAGGCCGCCCCCTACCTCGAGCTGATCCTCGAGGACGGGCGCCTCGTGCTCGGCCGCGGCGAGGCACGGCTCCGCGAACTCGCCGTCGAGGTGGCGCTGGCGCCGGGGATCCGTGCCGTCGAACGGGTCGAGCCGGAGGCGATCGTCCTCGCGGATGGGATGACCCTGCG
>CAIVJV010000003.1 GCA_903906325.1 uncultured Gemmatimonadota bacterium | reverse complement strand
CGCCGCGACCTCGGGATCGGTCGCCGACAGCGCCGCACTTGGCAATCGACGATCCCACTGGTTCCACGCGAGCGGATGCTTCCCGTCTGCCGTGCCGTGCATCATGCCTCCGGTTCGATCTTCTTCACGCGCGCCTCGTGGCGCCCCCCATCGAATGGCGTCTCCAACCAGGTGGTCAGGATCCGCGTCGCCTCCGCCTCGGTGAGGAACCGCGCGGGGAGGACGAGGACATTGGAATCGTTGTGCTGCCGTGAGAGCGCCGCGACCTCGGGGGTCCAGGCGACCGCGGCACGGACCCCGTGATGCCGATTGGCGGCGTAGGACATCCCCAGTCCCGTCCCACAGAGGAGGATCCCGCGCTTCGCACGCCCCGACTCGACCTGCGACGCGACGGGATGTGCATAGTCGGGATAGTCGGTCGAGGCCGTCGAGTGCGTCCCGACGTCATCGACGGCATAGCCCAACCCCGTCAAGACCGCCTCGAGCTTCTCCTTGAGCTCGAAGCCGGCGTGGTCCGACCCAATCGGGATACGCTCCGCCGGACTCATGCGTCCTTCCGGGGCCACTGCGGCCAGGTCCGGACCATCCCCGCCACCGCCGCGATCCGCTGCTCGGCGAGCGTGTCGGCGGCCAGATAGGTGAAGACCCGCTGCTCCTTCGCGATCCGGTAGACCCCGAGCACGGTGTCATAGATCTCGTCGGCCTTGCGGAGAGCGCGCTCACGCGTCCAGCCCGCGAGCTCGCTGTAGACGTTGATCACCCCGCCGGCGTTCGCGACGAAGTCGGGGGCATAGTCGATCCCGCGCTGCGCGAGCATCTCGCCATGCCTCTCCGGCTCGAGGAGCTGGTTGTTCGCGCCTCCGCAGACGATCTCGACCTTGAGCGCGGGGATCGTCTGGTCATTGAGGATCGCGCCGAGCGCACAGGGAGCGAAGATGTCGGCCTTGGCCGAGTAGATCGCATCCCCTTCAACCGCGGTCGCGCCGAAGGTCTTGACCGCGTGCGCGACCTTCTCGGGACGGATATCGCTCACGATGAGCTTGGCCCCCACCGCATGGAGCTCCTGACAGAGGTAGGTCCCGACATTCCCCATCCCCTGCACGCTGATCGTCTTGCCGGCGAGGTCGGAGGACCCCCACCGATGCATCGCGGACGCCATGATCGCACGGAACACCCCGCGGGCGGTGACGGGGGAAGGATCGCCCGACTTATTGGCGAGGCCGGCGACGTAATCGGTCTCCATGTGCACGAAGTCCATGTCGGCGGTGCTGGTGCCGACATCCTCGGCGGTCACGTAACGTCCGCCGAGCGACTCGACGAAGCGGCCGTGGGCCCGGAAGATCATCTCCCGGTTCGTGGTCCGGTTGTCGCCGATGATGACCGCCGTCCCGCCGCCGAGGTTGAGGCCGGCGACGGCGTTCTTGTAGGTCATCCCGCGCGCGAGGCGGAGCGCATCGGTGATCGCCTCCTCATCGGAGGCGTAGGTCCAGAAGCGGGTGCCCCCGAGGGCGGGACCGAGCGTGGTATCGTGGATGGCGATGATGCCACGGTAGCCTGCGGTCTCGTCCGAACAGATCACGAGTTGTTCGTGCCCGAGTTTGGCGATGGTATCAAAGAGCTTCATAAAAGACAGGGATCAGGGGACAGGTGTCAGGAAACGGAGACGACCACTACAGACCGCTGAGGGCGGCGCGGCCGATGACGACGCGCTGCACCTCCGACGT
>CAIVJV010000002.1 GCA_903906325.1 uncultured Gemmatimonadota bacterium | reverse complement strand
GGGACGACGTTCGCAGACCACCGGGACCCCCGGGGCCGGACGCAGGGTGACGGCGGCCTGTGGGCGGATCCGCGCCGCAGGCACCGCAAGACGGAAGCGCCACCGACGCACCAATGCCGCGATGACGAGGATCCCCTCGGTCCATGCGAATTGCTCGCCGATGCAGACCCGGGTCCCTCCACCGAAGGGGAAATACGCGAGGCGATGCGCGGGTTCGTCCCGCGGGGCCAACCACCGGTCGGGATCGAACCGCAGCGGCTCGGTCCACCAGCGGGGATCCCGCTGCGTCACCCAGGGACTCACGATCACCTGGGCGCCCACGGGGACCGCTTGCCCGCCCAGCACGATCGGTGCGACGACCTCACGGGAGGTCGCGTACGCCGGGGGCCGCAGACGCATCGCTTCGCTGAACACCGCCCGCGTGTACGGCAGGCTGGGGACCTCGGCCATGGTGATCGGACGATCCCCGCAGACGGTCCGCACCTCCGCCGCGAGTCGTGCGTCGACCTCCGGATGTTGCGCGAGGAACCACCAGGTCCAGGCGAGGGCGTTCGCGGTGGTCTCATGCCCCGCGAGCACGAGCGTCATGACCTCGTCGCGGAGCTGTGCGTCGGTCATCCCCGACCCGTCCCCCTCCGCGTCGCGGGCCGCCATGAGCATCGAGAGGAGATCCCCCTGATCACGTCCGCTCGCCCGATGCTCGGCGATGATCGCGTAGATCGCGGCATCGAGCGCGGGGACGGCGCGCCGCGCCCGCCGCATGCGGGGGATCGGCAGATCGTAGAGCCGTTCCCCGAAGAGGATCAGCCAGATGGAGAACGAGTCGAGCACGGCGGAGAGCGCCCGCCCCATATCGGCGGCGCGCCCCTGGAGATCGACCCCGAAGAGGGTGCGTCCGACGATGTCGAGGGTGAGGTGATGCATCGCCCGCGCGATGTCGAGGGACTCCCCGTCCCGCCATCGCGCCGCGCACGCCTCGGTCCGCTCGACCATCTCCTCGGCGTAGCGCGCGATCCGTTCCCGATGGAAGGCCGGCTGCGCCAAGCGACGCTGCCGCAGATGGAACTCCCCCTCACTGGTGAGCAGCCCGTTCCCGAGCACGAATCGGGTGCGCTGCAGCCCGAGCCCCTTGCGCAGGCTCCGCGGGTGCCCGGTGAGGACCTCGCGCACGAGGTCGGGATGCTTCGCGAGGAGGATCGTACGACCCGTGAGGGCCCGCGCCACCGCGAGGTCGGGATCGGTCGCCGCCATCAGCTCGATGTTGCGCAGGAGGTTGCCGCGCGACCGCAGCAACTGCTCCCCAGGGAAGCGATTCCGCACCGTGTAGCGGAGCGCCGAGGTCGCCATCGCGCCGATGGCCTAGTCGAGGTCGGTCCGCACGACCGACGGCATCCCGAGGACGAAGTCCGCGCCGAAGGCGCGGGACGGCGTCTGGAAACCGATCGGGACCCCACCGGCGAGGACCCGCATCGCGGCACGCACCGCCGCCTGTGCCGTCAACACATAGCCGCTCGGCGCATCGAGTGTCGCGCGCGCCGACCGCCCCTCGGCATCCCGCACCTCGCCGTAGACGTAGCTCCGCGTGCGCTGCAGGGCCTCCGGACTCGGCCCCGCGGGCATGGCCCGCACCCGCGCG
>CAIVJV010000001.1 GCA_903906325.1 uncultured Gemmatimonadota bacterium | reverse complement strand
TGGCCAATCGAATGGTGGTGGGCAATCGAATGGTGGTGGCCAGTCGAATGGTGGTGGCCAGTCGAGAAATTTGAGGAAACCGTAGGTCGAGGTTTCCCTTGATCCGCCATCGGAGGCCGCTCCCCAGCGGCTCGGCAGTCGCGGGCCGGCCCTGGATGTGGTATCCTACCGCGGGTTTCGTTCCCCTTGGGTGTGCGCGTCAGGCGTCGCGCCCGAGCCCTTCCCTTCCTTCGTGGAGAGTCAGATGATCGCGCGCCGTACGCAGCGGGGTTTCACCCTGATCGAGCTCCTCATCGTCATCGTGATCATCGGGATCCTGGCGACCATCGCCCTTCCGCGGCTCCGCGGCACCACCTCGACGGCCCAGGTCGCCGTCCTGAAGTCCGACCTGCGGAATCTCCTCACCGCGCAGGAGGCCCGGTTCGCCGCGGTCGGGTCGTACGCGAGCACGATCGACAGCCTCGCGACCTACTTCCAGCCGTCGCCGAACGTCTCGATCTCGATCACCGAGGCGACGAATGGCGTCTACTCGGCGACCGCGAGGCTCACCAGCGACACGCTCGTGAGCTGCACCATCACCGCGAATTCGTCGGTCGCGGCAGACAGCAGCGGGATCCCGCGCTGCGGCTGAGTCTCGACGCTCGCAGGTGTGAAGGGATCGTCGGGCCGAGCGCTACCGCGCTCGGCCCGATGTGCATCGTGGGGGTACCGATCGCGTCACCAGGGTGAGGGCGCGCGCAGGCGCCGAGGGTAGCGTCTGGAATGCATCGGGCCCCAGCCGGTCACTCCTTGGTCGAATGCGTGGTCGCGATCGCCGTCTGCGCCGTGGGGGTGCTCGGCGTCAGCGCGGCGTTGCTGGCCGCGCAGCGGCTCGAACGCATCGCGCGGACGACGCAGGCGATGTCGCACCTCGCCCTCCAACGGATCGCGCGAATCGAGGCCTCGCCCTGTCCTCCCCGCGACACGAGCTGGCGACAGGTCACCGCTGCGGGCATCACGGACACCTGGACCTTCACTCGGTCGGATTCGGGCGGTCGTTGGATCGGTGCGCTCACCGCCCAGATGCCCGGCCCCGCCCCAGTGGCGACCCTCCCTATCGCACTCCAGCGGCGATGCGAGTGAGGCTGCGGGCCGGCATGACCCTCGTGGAGCTCCAGGTGGCGCTGGTGGTGGGCACGATCATCGCGGCCGCCGCCCTCACCGCGCTGCTCTCCGTGCGTCGGGTGGTCGAGGGGATGCTCCGTCAGGCGGAGGGCGAACGGGTGGGTGGCGATGCCATCGCGGTGCTCGAGGCGCTCGGACAACATCTCCGATACCCGAAGGTGCTCGGGGACACCGCGCTCCACGGCGAGCTGCGCATCGGCGTCGGGGTCGTCTGTCGGGTCACGCCGACCACGGTGGCGCTCACCCCCGCCTTCGCTCCCCTGCTCGCGGCGGTGCCGCCCGGGAGCACCCCACCACTCACGGTCCTCGCGGAGACGCCGATCGTCGGCGATCGGCTCGAGGCCTACGCGAGCGATTCGTCGGCCGACGGCGGGTGGCGATCCCACGTGGTATCGGGTGTGACGCTCGTCGCCGCATCGGAGGCGTGCGGGACGGATGGCGTCTTGGTGGGCACCACGGAGCTCACGCGCGCTGCGCTCCGTCTGGCGCTCGATCCCATGCCCCGCTCGCTCGCCGTGGGAGCGCCCGCCGAGCTGTATCGCGAGATCCGGCTGGTCCTCTACCAGGCGGGGACGCCGGGGTGGTCGATCGGGATGCGATCGTGCGTGGGGACGCGGTGTGGCGCGGCGCAGCCCGTGGTCGGTCCGGTGCGCTCCCCGGCGGCCCGCGGCCTCTGGTTCCGCATGGATCCCGGCTCGTCCCTCGTGCAGGCCGAAGTGCGCGTGGCGGGGATCGATCACCCGTTCGAGGGATCGCTCCGTGCGAGCGGGTTCACGCCCTGAGCGTGGGTTCGTCCTGCTCCAGGTGCTCGTCGTCCTCGTGCTCCTCTCGGCGTGGGCGGCGTTGGCGCTCGCGCAGGCGCTCGCCGTGACCCGTCGCGCCCAGATGGCGTCCGAGGCCGTCCGTCTCCGTCTCGCCCTCTCGCGGGGGATGGAGCAGGTATGGGAGCCGCCGGCGCTCTCGCTCCTCTGTCTCGCCTCCCCACACCTCGCGCAGCAGCGCGTCCTCGGGGAGTCCACGGGCGTCTGGTCGGCGTCGCGCTGGCGTCACGTGGGCGAGGGGGTCATCCTCGCCGAACTCGAGGCGGTGGCGCCCACCGGTGGGCGCGCCCGCGTGATCGCCTGGCTCGTCCCCGACACGCTGGAGCGGCGTCTCACCGGCGTCGGATGTCCGGGCCACTCCGTCCGACCGCTCGCGTCGGGGGCCATCATCCCGCGCCCGGGCGAATGAGGCCCAATGCGGATCATCCCACATCCCTTTCCCGCCCTGCGACCGGTAGGGTGATTTGACGATTCAACTATAGAGCGCGTCTCTTCATTGACCCGTGATCCCCTGATGGGCAACTTTCCCTCTCTCGACCGGTTCGTCCCCTCGCTCCCCGACATGGCCCTGTTCTCCCGCAAGCAGAAGACAGCCGTCGGGCTCGACATCGGATCTGGGCTCATCAAGGTCGCCGTGATGGACCACCGTGGGGCGGAGCCCGAGCTCGTGCGCGTCGCGATGGTGCCGCTGCTCCCTGATGCGATCGTGGAAGGGGAGGTGATGGATGCCGCCGTCGTCTCGGAGGCCATCCGTCGGGCGCTGGAGGCCGCCGGGGTGACCCCGACGCGCGTCGCGGCCGCCGTGGGGGGGCGCGACGTCATCGTCAAGCAGATCGCCGTCGATCGGATGAAGGCGTCCCAGGCCCGTGAGGTCATGCGGTGGGAGGCGGAGCAGCACGTCCCCTTCGACATGGACTCGGTCGCGCTCGATTTCCAGATCCTCGATCCCGCGGGCACCGAGGAGCAGATGCAGGTCCTCTTGGTCGCGGCGAAGCACGAGTTGATCGCGTCGAAGCGTCGCGTGCTCGCGGAGGCCGGGCTCACCCCCGCGCTGATCGACGTCGATTCGTTCGCGCTGTACAACGCGTTCGAGCGGAGTCACCCCGAGGCGATGTCCGGGGTGGTGGCCCTGCTGCATATCGGGCATGAGCTGACGCACCTCACCCTCGTCGAGGATGGGCTCCCGGTGCTCACCCGTGACCTCGGGGTGGGGACGCGCCGCTTCCGTGAGGATCTCCAACGGGACCATGGCCTGGCGGCGCGCGAGGCGCGGGCCCTCCTCGAGGCCTCCGAGCGGTCCGCTGAGCTCGATGCGGTGCTCGCGTCGCGCGCCGAGGAGCTCGCCGTCGGGATCGAGCGGGGGGTGGCCTACCGCGCCTCCGCCGCCACCTCGTTGGCGTCGCTCGGCACGATCTACGTCTCGGGAGGTGGGGCGCGGATCCCGGGTCTGCTCGAGAGCGTGGCCGCCCGTCTTCGGCGACCGGTCGTGCTCGCGAGCCCGCTCGCCTATCTGGCGCTTCGGGACGGCGCCTTCGAAGGGCTCGACACCGAGGCGGTGGCCCCGCTCTTCATGCTCGCGGTGGGGCTCGCCCTCCGGGCGCCGCGATGAGGCCTCGCCGATGATCGAGATCGATCTCCTCACGGGAGACGCGGCGGCGCGACCACCCGGGACGCGGCGGCGTATCGACCTCGGGGCCCTCCTCGCGGGGGCCCGCGACCGCGTGCGCGACCCCTGGCTCGTCATCGCGACCCTCAGCGTCGTGCTCTCGGTCGGCCTCGGCGTGGGGTCGTGGATCACGCAGCGGGCGGCAGGCGAGACGCTCCGCGCCCAGGAGACGTTGGCGGTGCAGGACAGCGTGCGGTTCGCGGCGGTGTTGGCGCGGCTCGGGGCGGCCGAGACGCAGCGCGACTCGGTGATGGCGCAGATGACGTCGATCGCGGCGATCGATCGGCAGCGCTTCATCTGGCCGCACCTCCTGGACGAGATCGCGCGTGCGCTGCCTGCCGAGGCCTGGCTCCGATCGATCGCCCAGGGCTCGGCGTCCACGGCCCCCTCGGTGGATCAGCTCGCGGCGGATTCGGTCCCCCCACTCACGATCCGGCTGGTCGGGGTGACGGTCGACATCCAGGCGCTCACGGTCTTCATGAAGCAGCTCGAGGCTTCGCCGTTCATCGCCGAGGTCGGGCTCGCGTCGTCGTCGGTGATGCAGGTGGAGGGGCAGACGGTCAACGAGTTCGCCCTCGACCTCCGGTACGAGCGACCGGCATCGGCCCGGCTCCTGATGGTCCCGCTCGTCGGACCGGGGGCCGATCGATGATCGCCCGGCCCACGAGTCCGCGCGACCAATCCTTGCTCCTGGTGAGTGTGGTGGCCATCGCGCTCCTGTGCGCCTACTGGTACGGCCTCCATCGGCCGACGGCGGCGTCGATGGCGGAGCGGACGCTCCGGGTCAGGACGCTGACGGAGGGGAATGCGCGCGCCACGGCGGTGTTGGCGCGTGGCGCGCTCGACTCCCTCGATCGCCAGCAGGCGGCGCTCGCCGCCGAGCTGCGGACGCTGCGGGTCTTGATCCCATCGGGGCGCGAGGTCCCGGCGTTGCTCGACCAGATCCTCGCCGTCGCTCGTCGGCATGACCTCGAGCTCGGCGATGTGGCCCCGGGCGAGACGGTGCCGGGGAGCGCCTTCGACACCTACGGATTCCGACTCTCGCTCCGCGGGACGCATCATGAGATCGGGGAGGTGCTCGCCGAGATCGCCTCGTTGGAGCGCATCATCGTCCCCGCGAACCTGACCCTCGCGCTGGCCACCACGACGGGCCGTCGGGCCGCGCGGGCGGGTGAGCAGGTGCTGGAGGCCTCCTTCGATGTGCGGACCTTCGTCGGCCGCGGCGGAGCGGGCTCAGAGTCCGACGACGACGGTGCGCGCGCAGCGGACGCGGTGGGTGATTCGCTGGGCGCGGCGGTCGTCGACTCGGGAGGGCCGGCCGCCCCGGGTGGCGAGGGGCGCCCCCTCCTGCAGCGTGAGGCGTTCGTGTATGATCGGGTCGGGCGTCGCGATCCCTTTGCCTCGCTCCTCGCGAGCGGGGCGATCCGGCCGCTTCTCGCCGATCTGCGCGTCTCGGGGATCCTCGTGGATCCCGTCAGCGCCAACTCGGTGGCGATGGTGAAGGACACCGTCACGGGTCAGCTGTATCGGGTCAAGGAGGGCTCGGTCCTCGGACGGATCCGGGTGACGGCCATCCGCGCGCGCGAGGTCGCGGTGACGGTCGATGAGTTCGGCACCGCGCGACGGCAGGTCTTGATGCTCGATGATCCTCGACGGGAGAAGACACCATGAGGCGGTTCTGGGCCGGGAGTGCGCTCGTGTTGCTGGTGCTCGGATGGGCCCGGCCGGCGGTCGCGGCACCGGATGCGCCGATGTGGGCGCAGCCGCCGCGGTCGCGCATCAGCGTCTCCTTCGTCGCCACCCCGATCCATGAGGTGATCGCCACCTTCGCGGAGCACGCGGGGCGCACCTTCATCTTCGGCCCGCAGGTCACGGGCACCGTCACCGCGGAGATCGCGAACCAGCCGTGGGATGTCGCCCTCGGAAAGATCCTCCAGGCCAACGGGTTCACCGCGACGGAGGACTCCACCGGGATCATCACGATCGACAGCTACGCGAACATCGCCTCGCGGTCGTCGGTCGAGCCGTTGGCCTCGCAGGTGATCCCCGTGAACTATGCGAAGGCCACCGAACTGGCGGAGACGATCCGCCAGCTGATCGCGGCCTGCGCGAGCACCTCGGGGAGTGGGGGGACCACGCCGGCGCCGACCGCGGCGCCCCCCGCTCCGGTCGTGGGCCAATCGGCGAGTGCGTCGAGCCCCTGCGGCCGCGGCACCGTCGCGACCGATGCGAAGACCAACACCCTGATCATCACCGAGGCGGTCTCCCGCCTCCCAGACATCGTGCGCTTCGTGAAGGAACTCGACCGGCGGACCCCGCAGGTCGCGATCCGCGCGAAGATCATCTCGGTGGACCGGACCGCCACCCAGGAGCTGGGGGTCAGTTATGACGTCGGCTCGCCGACGACGTACATCCAGACCCTCGCCCCGCGCCCCGCGGCTGTGGGTGACGCCCCGGTGCAGGGGAGCTTCCGCGTGAACTTCACGGGAGATGCCTTCGCCGGCGTCGCCAACGCCAACCGACTCTTCCGCGCCAGCTCGGCGCTCTCGCTCATCTTCAACACCGTGGTACGTGGCTACAATCTCACCTCGTTCCTCGATGCGCTGAGCTCGGAGCAGCTCTCCGATGTGCAGGCCGAGCCGAGCACCACGACGATCGACAACCGCAAGGCGACCCTCTTCGCGGGATCAGAGATCGCCTTCCTGCTCACGCCCCCGGTGGTGCCGGGGCAGATCCAGGCCGTGGCCCCACAGATCTTCCGGCAGAAGGTCGGGATCACCCTCGAGGTCACCCCGCATGTGACGGCGAATCGCCAGGTGAGCCTCGAGATCTCCGCGGGGCAACAATCGCTCCTCGGCACCACCGAGGCGGGGCCGAGCATCAGCGAGCGCACCGCGACCAACGAGGTCTTGGTCGCCGACGGCGAGACGGTCGTGATCGCCGGACTCACCCAGACCCAGGTCTCCAACGTCACGTCGGGGATCCCGCTCCTCATGCATCTGCCATGGGTCGGCCGCCTCTTCCGTCAGGAGCGCCTCGAGGAGCGCAAGCAGGATCTCATGATCCTCGTGACGCCGCATATCGTGGACGACGTCGAGGGTGAGCGCCGCCCCCCGGCGGACCCATGAGGCGGATGGAGCGGGTCCGGCGATGACGCGACTCACCGTCCGCACCGCGGGCGAATCCCATGGGCCGGCCGTACTAGCGCTCGTGGAGGGCGTCCCCGCCGGCCTCCCGTTGCGCATCGCTCAGATCGATCATGACCTCGCCCGGCGGCAGCAGGGCTACGGTCGGGGGCGTCGGATGCAGATCGAGCAGGACCGCGGGGAGTT